>CAOJPS010000021.1 GCA_948441255.1 uncultured Eubacteriaceae bacterium
TATGAATGATGATTTTCCAACATTTGGTATTCCCGCAATCATAGCCCTTACAGGAACAAAAATACGTCCTCTTTTTTTAAGCCTTTCAAGCTTTTCTTTCATAAGTTTTCTAGAAACCTCGGTAATATCTTTAAGCCCTTTTCCGGAAACAGAATTAACAAGAATCACCTCATAGCCTTTATTGCGAAAAAATTCCTCCCATTGAAGTGTTTTTTTATCATCCGCCAAATCAACCTTATTCAAAATAATAATTCTAAATTTATTACGAGCAAGATTGTCAATATCAGGATTTTTACTGCTGTAAGGAATCCTTGCGTCAAGCAGTTCAATAACAATATCCACCAAAGATATATTTTCATTCATCATACGTTTTGTTTTGGTCATATGTCCAGGATACCACTGAATATTCATAAAAATCTTCCTTTCAAAACAATAGGCTGTGTCAAATATAGTAATTCCACTTTAAAAGTTACAAAAAAATGATTTTACTTGCACGGGCTGCAAATTGCTTTATAATTCGCTTACCGCCCAGCAGTGCTTACACATTCGTAAAATATTTTTTTGTTATATCTCAAATGGAATTACTATAAACGACACAGCCCAAAAAAGCCTATCTAATATAATTACGCTTTAAAATAATATTATTTTTGCTGATTTTTGGTGTATATTTTATTTTTAGACTGGCTTTCTAAAGATTTTAACTACTTAATTCTTTTATTAATATCTTCTTTAACTTTAGCAGCCTTACCAATTCTATCACGAAGATAATTAAGTTTAGCTCGTCTTACAATACCATATCTAACAACTTCAATTCTGTCAATTCTTGGAGAATGCAAAGGCCAAGTTCTTTCAACACCAACACCATAAGAAATTCTTCTTACAGTAAAAGTTTCACGGGCGCCGCCGTTTTGCTTTTTCAAAACAGTACCCTCAAACATCTGAAGTCTTTCTCTTGTACCCTCAACAACCTTAGCGTATACTCTTACAGTATCGCCAACATTAAATTCTGTAACATCGCTTTTAAGTTGTTCTTTTTCAAGTTCTTTAATAATATTTCCATTCATAAGGTAAAAACCTCCCTTTCAATCTTAGACATTCTTAACACAGCAATTGTCAGCGGAATATCCGTACTCACATTTTTGTATTATAGCATACATAAAAAGCAAAAGCAAGAAATTTTTTTATTTTTATACAAAAAACATAAGATTTATTCCCATACAAACCCCAAAAAACCTTGGGCGTTGCCCCATATGCGCTAAGTTAGCAAAAACCTTGAGGCTCTGCTTCAAACTCCGCTCGCTTTTTAAAAAAAAGCGAGGCAAAAACTTTTACAAAAAACTACGTTTTTCGAATAGTATATTAAAATAATCAGCAAAAACGATAGTTTTTGCTATATAATTTTAATATTTTCTCCCGCGAAACGCAGTTTCGCTCAAAAGTTCTTTGCTTCTTTCTTTTAAGTAGTGCCGCAAAGAAGTGCGGTCGGCGTGAGCCGATTTTTGGCAAAGCCAAAAACACTGACCAGGAAGTCGGGTTTGGGCTGAAAGCCCAAGGTTTTTCTTAAAAGTCCCACGGTTTTACATTTATCCCTCAACTATTTTTATAACAGTGCCTTTCTCAATTTTAATTTCAGCGTTAGGATACTGTTCAGCGATTACTTTTTTGCCAGAATCACTTCCTGTAGTTTTCTCCGTATTCTCGCTTCCAGAACTTACTTCAGAATAATCTTCCTCTCGCTGCGAAATCTCACATAAAAATCCTTGACTCTCAATAAGTTTTTTAGCGTCGTCCGAAGGCATTCCAACAACATTTGGAACAATCTCAAACTCTTTTGACGCTCCCGACTGTTTCACGAAAAGAATAATTTTTGTAGACTTATCTATTTTATTTCCCGTCATAGGGGATTGCTTATAAACCAAGTCACCGTTTCCCACAACCTCAAATTTAATATTGTTAGCGTTAAGGTCTTTAACCGTTTCCTGAAGATTTTTATTCGTATAATCCTCAACAACCACCTCGCTGTTTTTAACAGCGACTTTATTGTCAGAATTAACCTCATAAGACGGAGGAATAGCCTTATAGTCTATTATATTCATCATAATTTCCTTAAGCATAGGAGAAGGCGTAGTCACACCGTCAACAAAAGGTGTAGGCTTATGTAAAAACACACCCACTATAATATCAGGATTTTCAACAGGCAAATAAGCAATAAATGAGCAGGTGTGCATATTATTTTTTCTTGGCCCCTGCTGCGCGGTACCAGTTTTTCCGCCTATGGCATAACCGTCAATTTTAGCCTTTTTTCCCGTACCATTATTATCAATAACTTGTTCAAGAGTTTTTCTCATATAATCTGATGTGGACTGAGAAATAACCTTTCTGACAACTTTGGGGTTATGTTCCTCAATAATGTTTCCATCTTTGTCTACAATCTGCGAAACAACATATGGCTGCATAATATTTCCTCCGTTTATAACGGCGGCAAGAGCGTTAACCGACTGAATAGCGGTAGCGTTAAATCCTTGCCCAAAGGAGCTTGTCGCAAGATATATATTATTTTCATTAAGCTTGTCAAGGGGATAAATAAGGTCTTCAGCGCTTGCCTCTCCTATCAAATCAATTCCCGTTTTCTCACCATACCCAAAAGCTCTTTGATATTTATAAAATTTTTCCGCGCCAAGTTTATTCGCTATATCCGCCATACCCATATTACAAGATTTAGCCAAAACTTGTGTAACAGACAATGTCCCGTGTCCGATACCATTATTACAATATATAGTATTTTCAGCTTTTTCAGGGTCTTTTCCATAAACTTTTTTGCCGTTGCAGAAAAAACTGCTGTTTTCTTTAATAGCGCCTTCCTCCAACGCGGAAGCCACAACAATAGGTTTAAATATTGAACCAGGTTCAAAAGTATCAGATATGTTAAAATTTCTCCAGGCCTTAAGGCTAACCTCTGACTTTTTCTCATCAGGCATAGCTTCCCAAACCTTTTTATAATCCTCTTTGTCAAATAAAGACAACTTGCTTGGATCATTCAAATCAAACGCGGGATAGTCTGCCATAGCCAAAATCTCACCTGTATTTGGATTCATAACAACAGCGGCAACATTTTCAGCATTAAACTCATAATACGCCGCTTTAATAGCCTTTTCGGCATACTGCTGAATAGTCTGGTCAATAGTTGTAACAAGCGAATATCCTTCCTGCGCTGGTTCCTGACGGGTAATAATGCTGTTGTTAGACTCATATGTTCTAAAAATACGTCCAGGAGTTCCTGTCATTTCATCATTATAATAACTTTCAAGTCCCCAGCTGCTGTCGCCCCTTATAAATCCCACCACTTGAGCCGCGAGAGAATTATTAGGATAAATTCTTTTTGTATCCTCCTCAAGATATATAGTAGAAAGATTTTGATTTTTAAGTTCCTGACCAACTTTATACTCAACTTCTTTTTTTATTATTTTATAGCTTGTATCATTAACAAGTTTTCCAGATTCATCTTTTTCTATAAATTTATTAAGTTCGTCCATACTAATGCCTAAAGTTTTATTAAGAGCGTTAATTATCTTATTTTTTTCCTCTTGTTTTTTAATTTTATCAAAATTCCTTATATCAAAGATAACATTGTAAACAGTCGAGCTGATAGCTATATGCTGTTTATTTCTGTCAAGTATAGCGCCCCTGTTAGGATTAATTATTCTGTCCTGAACTTTATTCATCTGATTATAAATAGCCTGCGTTTCATAATCCTTGCCAGATACATATTTAATATCATAAATTCTGTAAACACCAACATATAAAAGCATAGACATAAAAATAAACATAAAAAAGTATAGCTTTTTAGATATTCGCGCTTTTGTTTTCAAAGCTTTGCTTCTTCTGTTATTTTTTCGTTCATTTCTTCTCCTGTCATTTCTCATAAAAATCAATCTCCAAACAAATTATTCCATATTTTCAAAAATCCTGATTCTTCATCAGTTTCTTGCGGCAAATTATATTGAACTGTGTAACTTTGCTTAGGTATATTTATGTAAACAATCTGATGAGGAGCAGGTTTCTGCATATTAAGCTTTGTTTTAGCTATTTTCTCAACCTCCTCAAGCTTTATATTCTTAGTCATTTCAGTTTGAAGGTAGGCATTAGATTCTTCAAGTTTTTTAAGTTCCAGCAAATTAGAGTTAATTTCAGCTTCTTTTCTATTATTAATAGCAAACATACAAATAAAAACAGCAAAAAATGTAAATAGCGTCCCAATAGAAAAATAAACTTTAAAATTCGCCGTCCTCCCTTTAACAAACTCATAGTGTGTTTTTTGTTTCCTCGCAATTTTTGTTCTGTTTTTTACCTTTTTCTCATAATCTTTTCTTTCAGTTTTTTTTCTTTCAACTCTTGAGTTTCTTTTTTTTCTTCTGCCATATTCCACTTCAGGATAATATTTATAGGCTTCAGAACCATAATTATAATACTGTCTTTGATACATACTTTCAGAATTTCTTTTTCTTCTGCTCATAAGATGAAAACACCCACTTTTATAATTTTTCAGCAACCCTCAGTTTAGCGCTTCTCGACCTATGATTTTTCTCAATTTCCAATTCTGATGGAACAATCGGTTTTTTGGTAATAATATTAACAATCGGCTTTTTCCCGCATATACAAACAGGAAATTCTCTTGGACAAGTACAGGGGTTCTCAAGCTCTTTAAAAGTATTCTTTACAATTCTGTCCTCAAGTGAATGGAAAGTAATAATACAAATCCTTCCGCCAGGCTTCAGTGCCAAAACCATATCAATAATAGACTGTTTTAAAATTTCAAGCTCTGAATTAACTTCTATTCTAATAGCCTGAAAAGTTCTCTTGGCAGGGTGAGGCCCATCAATCCTAGCTTTTTTTGGAACAGCCTTTTTAATAATGTTTACAAGTTCAAATGTAGTTTCAACAGGCTTTTCTTTTCTTTCATTAACAATAAAACCAGCAATTCTTTTTGCCCATCTTTCCTCGCCATATTCTGATATAACTCTCGTAAGTTCTTTCTCGTCATATTCATTAATAACGTTATAGGCAGAAAAATTATTTCTTATATCCATTCTCATATCCAAAGGAGCGTTATTCATATAAGAAAATCCCCGTTCCGCTTCATCAAGCTGATGCGACGAAACTCCAAGGTCAAGTAAAATTCCCGAAACCTCTCCGAAAATATTAAGTTCTTCAGCTATATATTTAAAATCAGAGAAATTTCTGTGAACATATTCAACAAATCCAAAATCAGAAAGTCTTCTTTTCGCCGCCTCAATAGCGTTAATATCCTGGTCAATTCCAATAAGCCTTCCGTTTCCAAGTCTTTTACATATTTCAAAAGAATGACCCGCGCCACCTAAAGTTCCGTCAATATAAATACCTCCGCTTTTTATATTCAAACTCAAAATACATTCGTAAAGCAAAACCGACGTGTGTTCAAATTTCATAAAAAATACCTCTTATAAAATATAGCGGAACAATAAAAAAAACTATAATATTTAATAAATTATTTTATTGCTTCATACTAAAAATTTTGTGAATTGACATAAAAATTTTCAAATCACTTTTAACCTATTTTAATATAAATCGTAAAAAAATACAAGGAAAAAATTACAATTTAATAAATTTAATTTTCAGAAGAATTTACAAATTTATTGAAATAAAAATTAAATATGCTATAATGAAAATGCCGATATAGTCAACAAACTAAAAAATAAAAATAATTTTAAAAAAAAGGGAGAATTTTATTTTATGACAGAAAGAGAAAAAAGAGCAGCGAAAATGCTTTATAACCCTCAGGCATTCGCAGCCGAACTTAACGAATGCAAAGACAAATGTTTTGAATACAATAACATCAAACCATCTATGGAAGAAAAGAAAAAAGAACTAATGAAAAAAATTCTCGGAAAAACAAAAAACTTTTTTCGCATAGAATCCCCTTTTTGGTGCGATTTCGGTTATAATACGGAAATCGGAGAAAATTTTTACGCGAATCACAATCTCGTAATTTTGGATTGCGGCAAAGTAACCTTCGGAGATAACGTTTTTATAGCACCCGACTGCGGATTTTACACCGCTGGACACCCTATAGACACTGAGCAGAGAAACCAAGGTCTTGAATACGCATATCCAATAACTGTAGGAAACAACGTTTGGATAGGCGGAGGAACAAAAGTTATGCCAGGAGTAACAATAGGAAACAATGTTGTAATAGGAGCCGGAAGCATTGTAACAAAAGATATTCCCGACAATGTAGTGGCATACGGAAATCCCTGTAAAGTTATCCGCCCGATAACCGATAAAGAAACACCTCCTAACTTTAAATTACCATAATTTTCCAGTGGAAGGGATTAAAAATGCTGACACAAAAAAAGCGGAATATTAATACGCAAGATGATAAAAAAGATTTTTTAGAATGTGAAAGATGGCTGGTTTTTGTTCTGATGATGTTTGTTGGGGGATACTTCGGCGCTTTCACCTATTCAATAAGAGGCGGAGTATTTTGTAACGCCCAAACAGGAAATATTGTACTTTTAGCTATGGCGCTTGGCAACGAAAACTGGCTTCACGCGTTATACCTCATTATTCCAATAACAGCCTATTGCCTTGGCGCCTTTATTTCAGAAATACTCCCTAATAAAATAAAAAAATTTCATATCATCCGTTGGGATACCACACTTGTTATTATAGAAATCATTATGGTAATTTTTCTTGGTTTTCTTCCCGAAAGCGCTCCAGTTCAAATCACACAGATATTAATTAATTTTGTGTGTTCTATGCAGTATAATACTTTCAGACAAGCGGAAGGGATACCTATGTCCACAACATTTTGCACAAATCACGTTCGTCAAGTCGGAATTGCCATTTCCAAATCCATTCAGCACCCAGAAGAAAAAACGTTTTATCTAAAAAAAATGTGGATACATATCGGAATGCTAACCGCTTTTCTCTTAGGAGGAATCTTATCTTCTTTACTGTGCAGATTTCTGTTAGGAAAAGCCATTTGGATTTCTTTAATTCCTCTTGTAATTGTCCTTACTGATTTATTATACGCCGATTTTGTCAAAGAAAAAAAAGACTTAGAACGTACTCCTCACGGCCACTAAATCAAAATTCGCGGAACCTCAATGCCTTTCTTAAATTATCATATATGAAGAATTGACCCTAAACTTTAACAAGCAAAGCCATCATTTTTACCTTAAAAATAAATATTTTCATAGAATACCTCATAATATTAAATATGCCGTAACTTGAACTATATGTAGAAATTTTAGGAGGACTTCTATGAAACGTATTTTTAAAAGCAAACTAAAGGTCTTGGCCATTGTATATTTAGCTTTAATTTTTTTTGGATTGGGTCAATCATTTTTCGCTAAAAGTGTTGAAACATTTTCAATGCCCGTTTCCGAGAAAAACATAGTTATTGACGCTGGGCACGGAGGATGGGACCCTGGCAAAGTAAGAACAGACGGAACAGAAGAAAAAAATATAAACCTCAACATCAGCCTTAAACTGCTGCAATATCTTGAGCAAGGCGGCGCAAACGTATTCACCACAAGAATAGACGATTCAGCGCTGTCAAAAAAGAAAATAGAAGATTTAAAACAAAGGAAAATTATTGCCAACGGAGATGACATAGACATTTTTATAAGCATACACCAAAATTCTTTTCCAAAAAGTTCCGCAAACGGAGCTCAGGTATTTTATTTCAAAAACTCCGAAAGCGGAAAAGCTTTAGCGGAATGTATTCAAAATAAGATTAAAGAATTTGCTGACGAAAATAACAATCGAGTTCCAAAACCCAACGGAGAATATTACATATTAAAAAACACAAAATCAGCTTCAATTATTGTTGAATGCGGCTTTTTATCCAATGACGCCGAAAACTCAAAACTCAATTCCGAAGAATATCAGCAAAAAATAGCGTGGGCAATTTATATGGGAGTGCTTGATTTTTGCAAAAATGATAATTTCGCTTAAAAACCTTGGTAATTTAAGACAGTGGGACGCTGTCCCGCACCCTGCAAGCCCTTTAAAAAGGGCTTGACCCTAAACTTTAAAACACAAAAACTATCGTTTTTGCTAAAAAAACCGCGGCGACGGCTTTGCCGCGATTTTTTTAACAGCGAAACATAGTTTCGCGTAAAAGTTTGTGGGTTTGGGCAACGCCCAAGGTTTTTTTAAATTACCATATATAGAACAGCGCCCCGCTATTTCTTGCTTTCAATTTCTTTTTTAATACCTTCCAAAAACTCCTCAATTTTTTTAGAACCCAAATCCTCGCCTCTGCTTTTAATTGTAACTTCTCCGCTTTGGGCTTCTTTTTCTCCCACAACCAAGAGATAAGGAATTCTCTGAAGACGGGCTTCTCTTATTTTGTAACCTATTTTTTCAGCCCTGAAATCCGCCTGAACCCTTATGCCGTTTTCTTTAAGCTTTTCAATAACTTTTTCAGCATAACCGTGATATTTTTCCGAAATAGGCAAAACAGCCGCTTGAACAGGAGTAAGCCACGTGGGGAAATTTCCGGCAAAATGTTCTGTAAGAATACCAATAAATCTTTCAATAGAACCAAAAACAACTCTATGAATCATAATAGGTCTGTGTCTTTCGTTGTCCGCTCCTACATATTCAGCGTCAAAACGGAGAGGAAGCTGAAAATCAAGCTGTATTGTACCACACTGCCAAGTTCTTCCAAGACAGTCCTCAAGGTGAAAATCTATTTTAGGTCCATAAAAAGCACCGTCACCCTCATTCACCACATATTCCATACCCATATCTTCAAGAGCCGCTTTCAAACCGTTTGTGGCAATTTCCCAATCTTCGTCACTTCCCATACTGTCCTCCGGTCTTGTGGAAAGTTCAACGTAATATTTAAATCCAAAAAGACTGTACACCTCATCAATTATTTTCACAACACCCTTAATTTCATCTTTAATCTGTTCAGGAGTCATAAAAATATGAGCGTCGTCCTGAGTAAAACACCTAACACGCATAAGACCATGAAGCTGACCCGATTTCTCGCAACGGTGAACCACTCCAAGCTCTCCCATTCTTATAGGCAAATCTCTGTATGAATGCTGTGAAGACTTATACACAAGAAGTCCTCCCGGACAATTCATAGGCTTAATAGCAAAGTCCTCATCATCAATAACCGTAGTATACATATTGTTCTGATAATGGTCCCAATGTCCAGAAGTTTCCCAAAGTTTTCTATTAAGTATCATAGGCGTTGAAATCTCCACATACCCTTCCTTTTCGTGAACTTCTCTCCAGAAATTAATAAGTGTGTTTTTAAGCACCATACCTTTTGGAAGAAAGAAAGGAAATCCAGGACCTTCCTCCATAAATGTAAAAAGTCCAAGTTCTTTTCCCAATTTTCTATGGTCACGTTTTTTAGCTTCCTCAATTCTCTCAAGATATTCCTTAAGGTCATCGCTTTTTGTAAAAGCTGTTCCATAAATTCTCGTAAGCATTTTATTTTTCTCATTTCCACGCCAATAAGCTCCTGCTACAGATGTAAGCTTAAACGCCTTAACAAGCTTTGTTGAAGTAAGATGAGGCCCTGCGCAAAGGTCAGTAAAATCCCCTTGTTTATAAAATGAAATAACCGAATCCTCTGGCAAATCATTAATAAGTTCAACCTTATAAGGCTCGCCGGCATCTTCCATAAATTTAATAGCGTCTTCTCTTGGGAGTTCAAATCTTTCAATTTTAATATTTCCTTTATCACTCTTTTTCATTTCTTTTTCAATTTCAGATAATTCATCAAGAGTAAAAGGTTCTCTGTCAAAATCATAATAAAATCCCTCGTCAGTTGATGGACCAATAGCAAGCTTAGTTTGAGGAAACAGTCGTTTAACCGCCTGAGCGAGAATATGAGAAGCAGTATGACGAAAAGCGCGTTTTCCTTCCGGCGAGTCAAAAGTCAAAATACTAAGTTCACAGTCCTCATTAAGAGGAGTTCTTATATCCACCACTTCCCCATTCAAAAGTCCGGCACAAGCGTTTCTAGCTAATCCCTCACTTATGTCCCTTGCGGCGTCAAAAACAGTAATTCCATTTTCATATTGTTTAGAACTTCCATCTTTCAATCTAACATTAATCATTAAAATAACCTCCTATGATAATTTAAGAAATTTTTAAGGAAACAATAATTTATTAAACACACTATAAATAAGAATATGAAAAAAAGTCCCTCTCCAAAAAGGAAAGGGACGAAAAAATTCGTGGTTCCACCCAAATTCAGCCAAACGGCGCTCAAAAGTCCCTAACGCAGACAAAACGTACTCTATTAAAGTCGCTCAAAGGGCGGTTTCAATTAAAAGCCATACATAAAACGTTTTCAGCATATGGAGCATTCTCCGGCACGTTTCTCTCTGAAAGACAGCAGTTAATCTATTTATCCTTATCATAGCTTTACAATAATTATATCATCAAATAACTTTATGTCAAGACTTTTGTAAAAGTATTTTATTAACGGCGCTAACTACCGCTCTAAGAGATGATTTGCTTATATTGCTGCTTGTTCCGGCACCAAAATAGGAATTATGTTCCTTGTCATATACCTGAATATAAGTTATAGCTCTTGATTTATTGCCATAAGAAAGAGAATGTTCGCTATAATTAACAACATCAAATTTTAAATCAAGCTCATTCTGAAGACCTTTGCAAAAAGCGTCTACAATACCATTTCCCTTTTCCACAATTTGTTTTGAAACTCCGTCTATAATAACGTCAGCTGTAACAGTAATAACTTTTCCCTCTGTTTTTTCATTATAATAAACAATTTCAACAGGTTTTTTAATATCCTTATAGTTAAGCATAAACAAGTTGTGTATTTCTTCCGGAGAAAGTTCTCTGTTTTCCGAATCAGAAACTTTTGTAACAATAAGGCTAAACTCCTGCTGCATACTTTTAGGAACAATCAAGCCGTAATTATGCTCAAGAATATAAGCGATACCTCCCTTGCCCGACTGACTGTTGATTCTTATAATAGGGTCATAGCTTCTTCCAACATCAGCCGGGTCAATAGGAAGATAAGGAACTTCCCAATATTCGGAATACTCTCCAACCCTTGCCATACCTTTTTTAATAGCGTCTTGATGAGAACCCGAAAAAGCGGTGTAAACCAAATCACCAGCGTAAGGGTGACGAGGGTGAACATCAATTCCCGTAGATTGCTCATATATTTCAATAGATTTGTTAATCTCCGAAAAATCCAGTTCAGGGTCAATCCCCTGTGAAAAAAGATTAAGGGCTATATTCAAAATATCGGCGTTTCCTGTTCTCTCACCATTTCCAAAAAGAGTACCCTCCACTCTGTCAGCCCCGGCGAGAATACCCAGTTCCGTAGAAGCCACAGCAGTACCTCTGTCATTATGAGCGTGCAGACTTACCAATACATTTTCACGATATTTAAGATTACCGCACATATATTCAATTTGGTCAGCATACACATTAGGCGTCGCCATTTCAACAGTTGATGGTAAATTTATAATAACCTTTCTGTCAGAAGTCGGTTTCCAAACGTCCAAAACCGCGTTGCAAATTTCAGCGGCATAATCCATTTCAGTTCCAGTAAAACTTTCCGGAGAATATTCAAAAAGGAAATGCTCTTTTCCATACTCATCAGCAAGTTCATCAATCATCTTCGCTCCCGAAACCGCTATTTCCGTAATACCCTTTTTATCCTTATTAAACACAACATCTCTCTGAAGAACAGACGTTGAGTTGTATAAATGAACAATAGCTTTGTTTACGCCTTCAAGCGCCTCAAAAGTCTTTTTAATAATATGCTCTCTGCTTTGAGTAAGCACTTGAATTACCACATCATCAGGAATAAGATTTTCCTCAATCAAAGTACGTGTAAAAATATATTCCGTATCACTGGCAGCGGGAAAACCCACTTCAATTTCTTTAAACCCTCTTGCCACAAGAAACTTAAAAAATTTAATTTTCTGGTCGAGATTCATAGGCTTCTCAAGAGCCTGATTTCCATCTCTAAGGTCAACGCTGCACCACACCGGCGCTTTTTTAATAACGTTTGAAGGCCATTTTCTGTCAGGCATATTCATCGGTGGATAAGGCTTATATTTTTTAAAATTCATCATATTAAACAATCCTTTCATAAAATTATTAAAATTAAGCTCTGCTTACAAATTTCATTGCTCCGCCTCTACACATAAAAAAGCCTTTCATCTCAAAAGAGACGAAAGGCAAAATCCTCACGCGGTACCACTCTAATTCATTCGCAAATACGAATGCTCCTCAAAAAGCACAGGAAAAATCCGATGCCCTGTCAATATAACGGCAGACCCCCGTCACCGCCTACTAAAATTTCAGCGTGCCACTCAAAGGCGAGTTCAGTTTTCCTCAACCACTGTTTCACACCAGCCAACAGCTCTCTTAAAATCTCCGAAAACTTACTATTCCTCATCACAGTGTTTATAAATAATGAATGAGTAAATGATATCACAAAAAAAAGTATTTGTCAAGTTTTTTATAAAATACGCACGGAAATCTATTTTTGTCCGTCAAGCTCGCCAGCTTTCTTTTAAGAAAGCTGGCAAGTTTGGGCATCGCTCAACCAGTATTTTTAAAAATTGATTTGTATAAAAATTACGCATTACCATAAATATTCTTACCACAAATCATCTTACCATAACCAACCACGCCAAAAACATTTTTTGTAATTTCCAGGACATCATAAGAGATTTTTTTCACTTTTTCAACGATTCGCCCCGTGTAGTCAACAAATTGTTCGAAATATCTTCCAATACACCTAGCACCATTAACTAAACTTCTTCCAACACGTCTTAAAAAATTAAACATAAAAATTTCTCCTTTCAAATAAAATTATTAATTTCAAAAACTGTCATAAATCATTTAAACATCCAAAAAATCATACCAACCACTTCAAAACCTTTAAAATTATGTATATACCCACAACTATTCCTCCTTTCGCATTTTCAAAATTTCTTCATACATACTTAATTCTTTGAGTTTTTCCTCCTTTTTCTCTTTCTCTTTTTCAAAATTATCTACTTCCTCGTTTAATTTTAAAATTTCTGATTTTTTACTCAAAATTTTAGAATTTAACTCATCTATCTGCTTTTCAATAAATACAAGTTGTTCTTCAAGCAAGTCTAAATTTTTAGCGGCTTTTTCATTTTCAACAGGGTCATCTAAATTCTCCGGCTCAAATATTTTTTTTAATACTACTTCACCCAACTCACCTTTATCTTTAAGCAGGCATTTAAGTAAACCCAACCCAGCTGCTCCAACAACTGATGCTCCCAAAATTGGTATGCCAAACGACATAGCACTCAATCCTAACATAGCCGCTTTACCAATCTTTCCTGAATCTTTGTTTTTTCTCAAAAAATCCTCTAAATCCTCCTTCGCTATTTTATTTCCCTGCTTCCTTGAAGCACTTACAGCCCTAATCTTTCCTTCTCGAATCCAGCGACGAATCGTTTCTTCGCTCACATCGAGCATCTCCGCAATTTCTTTGACGTTGAAAAATTTCTTGTTTAAATCTTTATCTTCCAATAAATCACCACACTTAAATATTAAATTTAAAAACATTTAGTTTTATTACCATTAATGTTTCTATATTTATATTATACATTGTATATTTTGATATGTCAAGTATTTTCCAAAAATAAAACACAAAAATTTTATAAATATTTTTAAAACACAAAAAATATGAATGATTAGTTTATTCTGAGCAATACACAATAATAAAAAAGGCATACCGCAATTTATTCCACTAACTTGCGGCACACCTTAAAATCATTTATTACAACATCAAACCATTATTTTTTCAAAACCGGGAAGAAAATATCTGTTCTCCAATCCTCAACAGGGATACCGTCCATTCCAGAATTTCGATAAATCTCATAAGGCGGAGAAGCGATTTCATATCCGTTATCGTTTATCCACTTCAAAACCGAAGCATAAGCCTCAGGCAAATTAGCGTAACTTCCCTTATGAACAGTCGTAGCGCACAGACAGCCTCCAATATAACCGTTAGCTTTGCTTTCGTCCTCAATTCCAATACCAACCTCAATATCGCTGTCTTTTTCATTCCATTCCTTGTCGTGATAAACAGCGCAAACAATACCATTAGGTTTAATTTTCTCTTTGGCGGTTTTTTCAAAAAGCCTTCCATAATACTTGCCAAACTCCTCAACCGCCATTCTCTGCCTTGTACTTAAAATAAAAATCTTATCGCTTTCCGCAACCGTCACTTCATAATTACTTTGATAATTCATAATTTCACCAGTCCTTTCAAAACTTCTTATAATATCACTAAGTTCCTTAATCAGCATTTCTTTATGTCTGACTTCAGTTATTATCTCACCCATTCGCAGATGAAGCATTGAAAGGAGCGCTCCTTTGTCATCAGAATCCAAAAATGATTTTATTTCAGAAAGGGAAAAACCATATCGTTTAAGCCTGCTTATACTAAGCATAACTTTAAACTGGCTTTCATCATAATATCTGTAGCCGGTCCACTCGTCAACCACAGCAGGTTTAAGCAGACCAATTTTGTCATAATGCCTCAGAGTTTTTACACTGACCGCGCATATTTTAGAAAATTGACCTATACTAATCATTTTTGCCTCCAAAAAACATAAGCGCTTATAAAGGAAACTGCTGAAAATACCAAGCAATTCAAATATAAAAATAATTTTATTATAATTTATTTGGTATTTTCATTTCCTTTAAAACAAGTATAAACCTTTCCCTAAGGTAAGAGTCAAGGGAAAAATATCTCTAAAACTCAAAACTTTCTTCCTCATTCTTAACCAACTCACTTACTTTGGTAACCCTAGGATACTTATAATCTTTTTTTCTTTCTATAATTCTCATAAACTCAATTTCAATAAAAGCGTCATCAAAAAACGGCAAAGCTTCCATAGGCAAATCCATATCATAGCTAAAAGAATGTCTATAAATAAGCTTCTGCCCCGTTTCAAGCCTTAAATCCGAAAGATGTGTTTTCTCCGTTTTTTTATTATTCCTTTTTTTATTGCTTTTTGGGGTATATTCTGAAAAAGGGTTCATATCCAAATCAGTAAAAAAGCTATAATCAACAAATGGGCGCAAATTCATAATTTTACATATCTCAATATGAAATAAATTCAAGCTGTTAGACGAGTCAACCTCCATAACCTTCCAAAAATCTTTTTGGTCTTTAAACCATATTTTCATTTCATATATCGGCGGCATTTCACTAACATCTTTCTCAACTATAAAAGAGCTTTTATCCTTAACGCCCATAATAACCGTACTAATAATAACGTCCATAGGAAATCTCTCAAATATCTCTTTATATATGTCATTTTGCGGTTTAATATTAAAATATTCACAGGCAACAGGGGTAACATAATATTTTGAGCAAGGATAATACAAAGACGATGAAAAATCAAAAATTTTTCCTATTAACCCCTCGTCAATAATATCGTTCATCTTTTCAGAAAAATTATATGAAAACACATAAACCGGCATAATAAGTTTCAAATAATCGCCAAAAGGAATTATAAACCATTTGTCAATCAGCACCCTAAGAAAAAAAGCGCTTGACAAAATAGCGTCAGCAAACTCACTGACATCGCCTTGCTCATATTGCTCTTGATAATCCCACATTTCCTCAATATCAATTCCCACCGAATTATAAATATCCTTAAAAACCTCTTCAATAGGAATAGGATTTTTAATAATATTTTCTATATATTCATATGAAAAAAATCTTTGCACGTCAGGAAAAAACTCATTAAGCATCTCAACCGAAAAATCAATCATCTTTTTAACAATTTTGTCAAAGCAAATTCTGCCTTCGTCCTCAAAAAAACGGGGATATTCCTTGCCAATACCATAAGCTTCCAAATGAATAGAGGGCAGTCTTCTGAAAATTTTAAGTTTCTCGCCTATATACACAAGATATTCCAAATAAAGTTTATCTTCCATACTAATTGACTTTAAAACCCTGCCAATCGATTCATCGCATATAATACCATCCGAGTCAATATTAATAACGTTTACAGAATCCGCAAGAATTTTCAAGTCCTCAACAATAGGGTGATTATCCGGCGTATAGTTCAAAATATCAAAATCAAATCCATCAAATTCCGTATCGGATTTCATTTTAGCGATTGGGACATAATAATTATTAAAACCGTCATTTTCATTTATCCTGTATATAATGTGCCCCGGTGTAAGAATATTTTCATCAAAGAAAGAAGAATAATACCATTTTCTATAAATAGAATAGAAATTATCCAAAACCCTTAACTTTCCTTCCTTCTTAATATTCAAATAAGCCGTTTTAAAATCGTCGTCAAAAAACTGGCAAATTTTCAAAATTTCTTTTTCAAAATTCAACTTTACAAACCCCCTTATAAATTTGGTCAGCGTTTTTATAGTCAAATCACTTGAAAATAAGTAAAAGGAAGCGAGAGAAAAATTATTTTCACAAGGCAGTGGAAGAAGAGCGTAGCCATAGCCTACGCCGACTGACGCTAACAAAGTAAAAATGATTTTTAACCGCTGAACTTGCTTGTTTTTAAGTGATTTGACTATATAGAAAACTTCTTTCAAAACTATAAAATTACGTCAATCAATTGGAAAATATCAACCAAAGCCGCAAAATATTAATTATTCGGCATTATCTTAAATTACTTAGGGAAACACCGCATAATAAAGTAATAAAAATAATTTTTTAAAATTAATACCGCTTCAAGTTGATTTTTCTACGAAAAATTCAACACTTACGCTTAATTATTTTCAAAAATTATTTTTATTTTTGAATTGTGCGGTGTTTCCTTAGCTATAACTTTCAAAAATGCTAAGAATATCATCTCTAGTCATATTTCCAATCATAATTTCACCATCATCGGAAATAACAGATTTAACAAGCTGTTTTTTCTTGTTCTGTAATGCTATAATTTTTTCCTCAATAGAATTTTTGGCAACCATATAAAATATATGAACATTTTTCATCTGTCCAAAACGATGCGCTCTGTCCGACGCTTGGTCCATAACCGCTGGATTCCACCACGGTTCAAAATGAATAACCACGTCGGCTCCTGTAAGATTAAGTCCCGTTCCCCCCGCTTTAAGAGATATAAGAAATATTTCTTTTTCTCCCATATTAAACCTTTCTGTCATATCAAGCCTTTCTTTCGAGGGAACAGCCCCGTCAAGATAAAAAAATGGTATACCTTCATTTTCAAGTTCATCTTTTATAATATTTAACATAGAAGTAAATTGTGAAAAAAGCAAAATCCTATGTCCAGCCTCAGAAGCGCTTTTAATTGTATCAATAGCGAGAGAAAGCTTGCCGCTTCCGCCGGAATAATTTTCAATAAACAAAGACGGATGACAGCAAAGCTGTCTAAGCCTTGTAATATGCGCCAAAATTTCCATTCTTTTCATTTCAAGATTACCTTCTAAAACAAACCGCTCAATTTCGTGTTTTGCCTCAATAAGTTTAGCATTGTAAAGTTTAACCTGTTTATCGCTCATATCACAATATAATACCGTTTCTGTTTTTTCAGGAAGTTCTTTCAAAACATCTGTTTTCACTCTTCTCAATATAAACGGCATAATCTTTCTTTTAAGCTTTTCAGAAACTTCCCTATTTTCATATTTAACAATAGGGTTTTCAAAAGCCATTCTAAAATGCTTTCTTCCGCCCAAATATCCAGGCATAACAAAATCGAAAACCGACCACAATTCAGCAAGGGAATTTTCAACCGGTGTTCCCGTAAGAGCAAACTTAATATCACCTTTAAGGGTTTTAACAGCCCTGGCGTTTTGAGTAAATGAATTTTTAATATTCTGTGCCTCATCAGCGATAATAAATCTAAAATTAAACCCGTCATAATACTTAATATCTCTTTTCAGCAAATCATAAGTAGTAATAAAAAGACCATTAAAATCTTTTTTTAAAATAATATCAGACCTTGCAGCGGGGCTTCCCGCGACAATAAGACACTCAATTGACGGAGCGAATTTTTCAACTTCATTCTTCCAGTTATAAACAAGAGAAGTGGGACAAACAACTATGGACGGTTGTTTTTCCATATCAGACAATATAAGAGAAATAATCTGAACTGTTTTCCCAAGACCCATATCGTCAGCTAATATTCCACCAAAATTAAGAGAAACCAAAGTTTTAAGCCAAAAAAATCCTTTTTTCTGATAATCTCTCAAAACCCCGTCAAGACTTTTCGGAACAGAATATCCATTTTGTTCAATATCTTTAAATCTTCCGGCAATCTCCTCATAAACATCATTTGTTTTTATACTGTAATTTCCCTTTGTAATAATATCATTAAGATAAAAAACATTATAAATCGGCATAGAAAGAGTATTTTTCCCAAGCATTTCCTTTTCCGATAAATCAAAACCATCCATAATATCAAGCATAGGCTCAAGGGAACTTGTCTCAAGATTAATAAAAGCGCCGTCTTTAAGCTTATAAAATCTTTTTTTAATTTTATAGGCATTTAAAATTTCATACGCCTCTTTCAAATCAAAGTCACTCAAATCAAAATCTATTTCAAGAAGACCGCCGGAAATTTTAACTTCTCTCAAAACATTTTTATATATCTTAATTTTTCTTTTTTTAAAATTTTCAGATAAAAACACTTCCCCAAAGCTTTTCAGCTTTTCAGCATTCTTATCATAAAGTTCAAATATAAATTCATCATCACTCATAGAATAACCATTTTCGTATTCATATTCAAAATTCATATTCAAAATTTCCTCTTGAATTTTATTTTGGAATATATATCCGCCTCCGCTTTCTTTAGCGTATACAAACTCAACCTCAAGAAAAACTGTTCCGCCCTGATTATCCAAATAAAACTTAATCTCCGGCACAGCAATATCCAAAACCTCATAAGCCTTTCCAGCGTCACGAAGCAAATTATTTTTTTCAAGAGGATATATCAAACTTTCAGCAAGTTTGTCCAAATCTTCCGGCAAAAAAACAATCTCATTCTTTTTAGAAATCATAAAAGCGTCGTTAAGCGTTTTAATAATATCAAACTTTTCTTTCTCAATTCTAAACATACGATTATCTTTAATAATATAGCCAAACTCAATACCCTCAATAAGCCTAATATCCATATCATTTCCGCATAACTTAACCACGCCGCCGTCTTTCTCAAAAAATACATTAAAATCAAAATAATCTTCTGTAAACTCAATATTCAAAAGAGCATTCCCATTTTCAGAAAACACCTCAGAATAAACTTCACTTCCCATCGCAAGCCGAAAGAAGTCATCAACTCCCGACCTATTAAGCACAAAATAATCCTTTCCAAAAAATTCTTTAACATCTCTCGAAAAATCATAAAAATTGTTAATTTGTCTTTGAATAAAATCCAGATATTTAAAAGAATCCTGTTTCAACTCATATTTTCCAAAAGATATATTTTTGTTTGCATTATATTTGCCGCCATTAGACATTTTCATAAAAAAACCATATATATTATCAATTTTATGATGAGTTCTGTTTCCAGCAAAAAATCCAATTCCGCACTTATTATCATCAATAAGTCTAAAAAATGGATAAACATTTATTTTTCTTTTAACATTTAAATTTTTTCTATCAAAATTAAACTTACGAAAATCATCAATTAATTTTTCTCCAATGTTTCCTTTTTTAACAAAAAGTTTCTTTTCACAATTACCGCTTTCAAATCCAGAAATCTCAAATAATACAGCGGCTATATGCCTGCATTTGCCTTTACAGCAAGTACATATAGTTCTGTAAATATTTCCATTTTCATCAAAAAAGACCTTAACTGAATACTTTTTTCCTCTCTCACCGTCAACCTCGGCTGAAATAATACTTTCATCAAAACTATCAATATTAATATCAATAACTTTGTTCTTTTGAAAAAGTATTTTCCCGTCAATAAAAACCTCGCCGTCAGAAACATACGCTCTTATTATATATTCACTGATATTATAATTCATAATCATTCATCTCACAATAAATCATCGGCGCCTTACACGTTCATTTCATAAATTAAAACCGTGGGGCTTTGCCCCACACCCCACAAGCCTTTAAAAAGGCTTGACCTAAATTTTATAAGGCAAAACTGCGTTTTGCCGGAGAAAAATTAAAATTATCGGCTAAGTTAATTCTAATCGTATTGTTTTTAAACTACCAAAAGATATATTATTACATCAAAAAAATTTATGAAACGAACGTGGGCGCCTTATTTATAGTAATTACACTTAAATTGTAACAAAAAAATATTTTACGTCCGCTTGCGGCAAAAGTCGGTAAGCGAATTGTGAAGCA
>CAOJPS010000022.1 GCA_948441255.1 uncultured Eubacteriaceae bacterium
CACTGAAAAATATCGTCTAAAATCTATTTTATTGAATTATGCGGTATTGCCTTAAAAAAAGTTTGATAAAAACTTTCGTGCGAAACTACGTTTCACTGTAATTTTTCATCGAACTCACGTTGGTTATTTTTTCAATTGGAAAATGCCAAAACATAGTTTTGAAGAATAGCTTTTTTTATGCTATAATAAAATATAGAGAGGAAAATTATTTTCTTTCAGAAAATATTATTTTTATTTATATAAAAATTATTTGTTGTATTTTGATGAAAAATACCTTATAATATGTAGATAAAGTTTTTATATCGGCGAGGAGATTTGTGTTTATGAAACATTTTAAAGTTGGTATAGATATTGGTTCAACCACAATTAAACTGGTGGTATTGGATTCTGAAAATGAAATTGCTTTTTCGGAATACAGACGACATTTGTCCAGTATTCAAGAAACTTTGATTAATCTTATATGCGAGGCTAAGGAACAACTTGGAAACATTCGTTTTAAAGCTATGATTACTGGCTCGGGAGGTCTTTCGATATCCAATTGGATTGGTATGCCTTTTATTCAGGAAGTGGTTTCTGTTTCTAACGTTATTGATATTGTCGCTCCAAGAACAGATGTTGCTATTGAAATTGGTGGAGAAGACGCTAAAATAATCTATTTTACAAACGGTATTGAGCAGAGAATGAACGGAATATGCGCTGGAGGAACAGGAGCTTTTATTGACCAGATGGCGACTCTTCTGCAAACAGACGCGCAAGGGCTTAATGAACTTGCCAAAAAGCATAAAGTTATATATCCTATTGCCGCAAGATGCGGAGTTTTTGCTAAAAGTGATATTCAGCCTTTGATAAATGAGGGGGCGGCTAAGCCAGATTTGGCTGTTTCTATTTTTCAAGCGGTTGTTAATCAAATTATTTCAGGACTTGCCTGCGGTAAGCCTATTAAAGGAAATGTCGCTTTTTTAGGCGGTCCTTTGCATTTTCTTTCTGAACTTAAAAATAGATTTATTGATGTTTTGAATTTGAAACCTAATAATGTTGTTGAAACGGAAAATTCGCATTTGTTTGCCGCTATGGGCGCCGCTTTTTCCGCAGAGAAAAGTGAGATGTTTGACTTTGATGGCCTTATCTCTAATATGAAAAAAGAAAAACACCTTACTATGGAAATAAACCGGCTTGAGCCTCTTTTTAAAAGTGGTGACGATTATATGGAATTTAAGGGCAGACATGAAAAAAGTATTGTTCCTAAAGGAGATATCAGTACATATAAAGGCGACGCTTTTCTTGGAATAGATTCAGGCTCTACTACGAGCAAAGTAGTTTTAATTGGTTCTAATGGTCAGCTTCTTTATTCTTTTTACGGAAGTAACGAGGGTAATCCTCTTAAAACAATAAGACGGGCTTTGAGAGAAGTTTATGAAAAAATTTCTGATGATATTAAAATAAAAAATTCCTGTGTTACAGGATATGGTGAGGCACTTATAAAAGAGGCGCTTATGGTGGATTTGGGCGAAATTGAAACGGTCGCTCATTATAAGGCGGCGGCTTTTTTCCGTCACGATGTTGATTTTATACTTGATATCGGTGGGCAAGATATGAAATGTATAAGAATAAAAGACGGCGTTATCGACAGTGTTTTATTAAACGAGGCTTGTTCAGCTGGGTGCGGTTCTTTTATTGAAACTTTTGCTAAATCACTTGATTATGATGTTGAGGAGTTTGCGAGAATTGCTCTTTTTGCTAAAAATCCTATAGATTTAGGTTCAAGATGTACTGTTTTTATGAATTCCAGAGTTAAACAAGCACAGAAAGAGGGAACAGAAGTTTCGGATATTTCAGCAGGACTGGCTTATTCTGTTATTAAAAATGCTTTGCAGAAAGTTATTAAAATTACAGACCCTGAGGATATGGGAAAAAATATTGTTGTTCAAGGCGGAACTTTTTATAATGACGCTGTACTTCGCTCTTTTGAGATTATATCAGAAAGAGAGGCCATTCGTCCTGATATAGCTGGGCTTATGGGTGCTTTCGGCGCTGCTGTTATCGCTAAGGAAAAGCTTAAAGCTGATTATAAATCAACGCTTTTGAGCAAAGAAGAACTTGAGAAATTTGAGGTTTCTTCTTCGCTTTCACGCTGTAAAGGATGTGGGAATAATTGTCTTTTGACTATAAACAGGTTTTCCGGGGGAAGAAGATTTATTTCGGGAAACCGTTGTGAGAGAGGTCTTGGAAAAGAAGTTCTTTCCAGTTGTGTTCCAAATCTTTTTGAGTATAAATATAAAAGGCTTTTCGGCTATAAATCTATCGCGCCGTCGGAAGCTAAAAGAGGAATTGTTGGTATTCCAAGAGTTTTGAATATGTATGAGAATTATCCTTTTTGGTTTACTTTTTTTAACGAACTTGGATATTCCGTACTGCTTTCGCCTAAATCTGACAGAGATATTTATGAGAACGGAATAGATTCTATTCCAAGTGAATCTGCTTGTTATCCCGCTAAAATGGTTCATGGTCATATTAAATATCTTATTGAAAATGGCGCGGATTTTATTTTTTATCCCTGTATAGCTTATGAAAGGCGTGAGATTAAAGACGCTGACAATAATTTTAATTGTCCTATTGTTACAAGCTATCCGGAAAATATTAAAAATAATGTTGAAGAAATAAGAACGTACAATGTTAATTTTAAAAATCCTTTTTTCAGTTTTGCTGATAAAAAATTTTTTGCTAAACGTCTTTGCGAGGAATTTCCTGATATAGACCAAAAAGAGATTAAAGACGCTTTTGAAACGGCTTGGCGTGAACAGGAAAATTTCAGAGAAGACATTAAGCGAAAGGGAGAGCAAACGCTTAAATACATAGAAGAAAGTAATATGACGGGTATTGTAGTGGCTGGACGACCTTATCATATTGACCCGGAGATAAATCACGGTATTCCGGAAATGATTGTGGGGTATGGAATTGCTGTTTTAACAGAAGATTCGGTTGCTCATCTTGCGGAGGTTGAGCGTCCTCTTAACGTACGTGACCAATGGGCGTACCATTCAAGGCTGTATGCTGCCGCTTCATTTGTTTCTAAAAGAGAAGACCTTGAACTTGTTCAGCTTAATTCTTTTGGCTGTGGGCTTGACGCTGTTACTACTGACGAGGTTTCTGATATACTTTCAAGTGCTGGAAAAATTTATACTCTTTTAAAAATTGATGAGGTGAATAATCTTGGTTCGGCGAGAATAAGAATAAGGTCACTTTTTGCGGCTATGGAGGAAAGACGGAGAAAGAGGATCAAAATACATAAACCAGCTAAGAGAAAACAAAGAGCTGTTTTTACAAAAGAAATGAGAAAACAGCATACGCTTTTGTGTCCTCAAATGTCACCTATTCATTTTGATATTATGAAAGAAGCGTTAAAGGGCTGCGGCTATAATGTTGATGTTATGCCGGCTATTGACAGGGAATGTATTGACATAGGACTTAGATATGTTAATAATGACGCTTGTTACCCCGCTCTTATAGTTGTAGGTCAGATTTTAAAGGCTATACGTTCGGGCAAATATGATGTTGACAATGTTTCAGTATTGATGAGTCAGACAGGCGGCGGCTGCCGAGCCACAAATTATATAGGATTTATAAGGCGCGCACTTAAAAAAGCGGGTTATGAAAATATTCCGGTTATTTCTGTCAGCGCTATGGGACTTGAAAAAAATCCTGGCTGGAAATATTCTATTAAACTTTTGGATACCCTTGTTCAGTCAATAATTTATGGTGATACTTTAATGCGTGTGCTTTATGCTACAAGACCTTATGAACTTGTGAAAGGTTCTTGTGAAAAACTGTATATGAAATGGAATGAAATATGTAAGAACGCTGTTAAAAAAGGAAAACACAGTGAATTTAAAAGAAATCTTCAGGGAATAATAGAAGAATTCGATAATATTAAACTTAAAGACATTGTTAAACCTAAAGTCGGGGTTGTCGGCGAGATTTTGGTTAAATTTCACCCAACCGCCAATAATGATGTGGTTTCCCTTATTGAGAATGAGGGCGCGGAAGCGGTTGTTCCTGATTTGGCGGATTTTTTCCTTTATGAGCTTTATAATGCTACTTATGAGGAAAAATATTTGGGCGCTAAAAAATCTACTCGTCTTTTAAACGATTTTGTCATTAAGGTTATTGAGCTTTATAGAAAGCCTATGAAAGACGCCTTTTCTAAAAGCGAGCGGTTTTTACCGCCTAACGAGATTCAGAAGCTTGGCGCTATGGCCGAGCCTGTAGTTTCTCTTTGCAATCAGACAGGCGAGGGGTGGTTTTTGACTGCTGAGATAATTGAACTTATTACTGAGGGAGTGAGCAATATTATTTGTATGCAGCCTTTTGCCTGCCTTCCTAACCACGTTACGGGAAAAGGTATTATTAAAGAACTTAAAAGAAGATATTTTCTTGCGAATATTGTAGCTATAGATTATGACCCGGGCGCAAGCGAGGTTAATCAGCTTAACAGAATTAAACTGATGCTGTCTGCCGCTGAAAAAAATCTCAGAATTGAAAAAAATATGAGCAGTGTAGAGAAATTAAAAAGTTTGCAGCCTCAAAGGGTTTAATATATATTTTACGGAGGATTAAACAATGGAGAAACTTGGTCTTAACGAAATAAGAGAAAAATATTTGTCTTTTTTTGAAAGTAAGGAACATCTTAGAATGAATAGCTTTTCACTTGTTCCTAATAATGATAAAAGTCTTTTGCTTATAAATTCGGGTATGGCTCCTTTGAAGCCGTATTTTACAGGGCAGCAGATTCCGCCGAAAAAAAGAGTTACTACCTGTCAGAAATGTATAAGAACAGGAGATATTGAAAATGTAGGAAAGACAGCCCGTCACGGCACTTTTTTTGAGATGCTTGGAAACTTCTCGTTTGGAGATTATTTTAAAAAGGAAGTTATCCCTTGGGCGTGGGAGTTCTTTACGGAAGTTTTGAAAATTCCTGCTGAAAGGCTGTATGTTTCTGTATATCAAGATGATGATGAGGCTTTTGACATATGGAATAAAAATGTTGGTATTCCTGCTGAAAAAATTTTCAGAATGGGAAAAGAAGATAATTTTTGGGAGCACGGTGTAGGTCCGTGCGGCCCTTGTTCTGAAATTTATTATGACAAAGGCGAGGAGTATGGATGCGGAAAGCCTGACTGTACTGTAGGCTGTGACTGTGACAGGTATACAGAAATATGGAATCTTGTTTTTACACAGTTCTGCAAAGAGGACGATGGAAGTTATTCTGACCTTGACCACCCTAATATTGATACAGGTATGGGGCTTGAAAGACTTGCCGCCGTTATGCAGAATGTAAATTCTATTTTTGATGTGGACACTGTAAAGGCAATTAGGGACGCTGTATGTAAAATTGCCGGAGTTGAATATAATAAGGATTATAAAACAGATGTTTCTATAAGAGTTATTACTGACCATATTCGTTCTGTTACTTTTATGGTTGCTGATGGTGTTTTGGCTTCAAATGAGGGTCGGGGATATGTGCTTAGAAGGCTTTTAAGACGTGCGGCAAGGCACGGAAAGCTTTTGGGGATTGAGCGGAAATTTCTATCAGACCTTTGCAGGGTTGTTATTGAAAATTCCAAAGGAGCTTATCCCGAACTTGAGGAAAAAAAGGATTATATATATAAAATAATTACTGTTGAAGAAGAACGCTTTTATGAAACTATTAACCAGGGAATGGAAATTATAAAACAGAAAATTGATGAAATTAAAAATGATAAGGGAAATAATGTTTTCAGCGGAAGCGAGTCTTTTAAATTATATGATACTTATGGATTTCCTATTGATTTGCTTAAAGAAATTCTGGAAGAAGAAGAAATTGAAATTGACGAGGAAGGATTTCTTAGGGAAATGGAGGCTCAGAAAAACAGAGCTAGAGCAGCAAGAGAGGAAAATACTTATATGGGTGCTGAAGAAACAGTTTTTCATCAGCTTCCTGTTGATATGAAAAGCGATTTTACAGGATATGACTGTTTGATTGAAAAAGATTCGAAAATTCTCGCTGTTATTGCTGATGACGCTGTTTCGGAAACTGCCTGTGAAGGACAGAATGTTACAATTATAGCCGATAAAACTCCTTTTTACGCTGAAATGGGCGGTCAGGCAGGAGATAAAGGCGTTATTAAAAACGGCGGCTGTGAAATTGAGGTTACCGATTGTACAAAGTTCGGCGGAAATAAAATTCTTCATACAGGCATTGTTAAATCGGGTGAGATTAGAGTTGGTGACAGGGCAGAATTTTCTGTTGACAAAGATAAACGTATTGCCACAGCAAGAAATCATACAGTTACACATATTCTCCAGAAAGCCCTTAGAGAGGTTTTGGGAAATCATATTGAACAGGCCGGTTCTTTTGTTTCATCATCAAGGCTTCGTTTTGACTTTACTCATT
Source organism: uncultured Eubacteriaceae bacterium (assembly GCA_948441255.1). Classification (GTDB taxonomy): domain Bacteria; phylum Bacillota; class Clostridia; order Lachnospirales; family CAG-274; genus MGBC114079. Next base: position 6,431 of record CAOJPS010000022.1, read on the forward strand.
TTGAGGCTGTAAGCAAGGAAGACTTGGTTAAAGTTGAAAAAATTGTAAACAGTAAAATACTTGACGCTCTTGATGTTACTGTTGAGGAACTTCCTATCGAGGAAGCTAAAAAAAGAGGCGCTATGGCGTTGTTTGGCGAAAAATACGGTGATGTTGTAAGAGTTGTTAGCGTTGGAGATTATTCCGTTGAGTTTTGCGGCGGTACTCATCTTAAAAATTCTTCTCAGGCAGGAAGTTTTAAAATTATTTCTGAAAGCGGTGTCGCGGCTGGTGTAAGAAGAATTGAGGCATTGACAGGATACGGAGTTTTAAATCTTTATGAAGAAACTGATTTAATTCTTAACAAGGCCAGAGAAATTTTGAAAATAGGAGGTCAAAACCTTTTAAATAAAATTAATTCTCTTGTTGAGGAAAACAAGGCATTATCTAAAGAAGTGGGGCAGCTTAAAGCTAAAATGTCTTCTGGACGTGTCGCTGAGTTTATCGCTGGAAAAGAAATTATAAACGGTGTATCTGTTGTATGTGCTAAAGTTGATGGTATGGAAATGGACGATTTGAGAAATCTTGGAGATAAAATAAAGGATAATCTTGGAAGCGGCATTGTTGTTCTTGCCGGACCTTTGAAAGAAAAAGTTTCCTTTGTTGTTATGGCTACAGAAGATATTGTAAAAAAAGGCGCTAACGCTGGTCTTATTGTTAAGGCAGCGGCGACAGCAGCCGGAGGCGGAGGAGGCGGACGTCCTAACATGGCTCAGGCTGGAGGAAAAATTCCGTCAAAAACAGGAGATGCTTTGAAAGCCGCTATTGAAACTATTAAAAATCAAATATAAATTTGGAGGTTGATTTCAATAGACGAAACATTGTTTGCAAAGACAAAAGCTATTATAAATAAATATAATTTTAGCTTTAAAAAGAATTTTGGACAGAATTTTTTGATTGACAGTCACGTTTTAAGCAAAATAATGACAGCGTCGGAAATATGTGAAAATGACGTTGTTATTGAAATTGGCCCTGGTATTGGTACTTTGACCGCCGCCGCCGCTGAGCGGGCTTTTAAGGTTATTGCTGTTGAAATTGACAGAACTTTAATTCCTATTCTTGAGGATACATTATCACGCTTTAATAATGTGGAAATTGTAAACGAGGATATTTTAAAGTTTGATGTTATGGCGATTGCTGATAAATATGGGGATAAAAAACTGAAAGTTGTGGCCAATCTTCCATATTATATAACAACACCTATTATTATGGATATTCTTGAAAAAAGACTTCCTGTTGAAAGTATAACGGTTATGGTTCAAAAGGAAGTGGCCTATAGAATGGGGGCAAAGCCATCTACAAAAGATTATGGGGCTTTGAGCCTTTTGATTCAGTATTTTTGTGAGCCTTATATTGCGGCGAATGTTCCAAGAAACTGTTTTATTCCAAGGCCTAATGTGGATTCTGCTGTTATTAAACTTGATGTTTTAAAAAATCCTCCGGTTGAAGTTATGGACAGAAAGCTTATGTTCGATATTATAAAATCGGCTTTTTCTCAAAGAAGAAAAACTTTGCTTAATTGTATTTTTAATACTGGCGGATTTGGTTTTTCAAAAGATGAAATATTGGAAATTTTGAACCAGGCAAATTTTGATGAAAGAGTTAGAGGAGAAACTTTGACTCTTTCTGATTTTGCTCTTTTGGCAGATGTTATTTTTGAGAAAAAAGGAAATGGAATTATGGAGGAATTATGAGCAAGATACATATTCTCGATAATAATCTTATTAATAAAATTGCTGCTGGAGAGGTTGTTGAACGGCCTGCCTCTGTTGTTAAGGAACTTTTGGAAAATTCTGTTGACGCGGGGGCTTCGGCTGTTTGTGTTGAAATTTCCGGCGGAGGAATTGATTTTATACGTATAACAGACAATGGCAGGGGAATTTCAAAAGACCAGGTTGAAACAGCTTTTTTGCGCCACGCTACAAGTAAGCTGACTAAAATTGAAGATTTGGAGGATATTTTGACTCTTGGTTTCAGAGGTGAGGCGCTTTCGAGCATAGCTTCAGTTTCTCAAGTTGAGATTGTGACAAGAACCAAGGACGAAGAGGTTGGAACAAAACTTGAGATTTCAGCTGGAAAAGTGATTGGAAAAGAGGAAACAGGTTCGGTTGTTGGAACTGTAATTACAATGAAAAATCTTTTTTTTAATGTTCCAGCAAGAAGAAAGTTTTTGAAAAAACCATCAACGGAAGCGGGATATATTAATGATGTTGTCGCGAGAATCGCTATGGGATACCCTGAAATATCCTTTAAATATATAAATAATAAATCCGTTGTTATTCATACCTCGGGAAACAATAATGTTAAAGACTCTGTTTTTCATATATATGGAAAAGAAATTTCCGCTAAAACTATTGAGGTGTATTCGAAGAAAAATGGATATACTGTTTCTGGACTAATTGGTATGCCGGAGGTTTCAAGGGCAAATCGCTCATATGAGAACTTTTTTATTAACGGCAGATTTATTAAAAGCAAAATTGTTTCTGATGCTGTTGAGGACGCTTACAGAGGAAAACTTATGGGAGGAAGATTTCCTGTTTTTATTCTTAATATGTCAGTTCCCTCAAACACTGTTGATGTTAATGTTCACCCTACCAAGCTTGAGGCGAGGTTTTCGGATGAGAATTTTATTTATGAATTTATTTATGACGCTGTTTATAATGCCTTAAAGGGTGAGATACTTATTCCAGGAGTTAAAATTAAAGAGGAAGTTTTGATTGAGGAGGATAAAAATCAACTATTAGTCAAAAATGATATAAAGGATGAAAATGATGTTTTTCATTTTCCGGAGGACAGGCTTAAACTTGCGGAGCAAATTAAAAGTGAACTTATTGTTGTTGAGGATGTTACCTCTGATAATAAAAAAGAGGATATGTTAATAGATGATTCAGCAATTAATCTAATTGGAGTTGTTTCTATTGGTGAAACTGATGGAGATAACATAGATGATTCTTTGAAAAAGACTGAAAAAAATATTTCAGAAAATTCTGAATGTGAAAAGTATAAATCAGAGAAACAAAAAATAAGTGAAATGAAAAATATCGATACTAAAAATTTAAGTATTGATGAGGTTTGTGAAAATAAAGAAAATAAAAGATTTTTTGAGAATTATAAAATTGTGGGTCAGATTTTTAAAACTTATTGGATTATTGAACAAGATGAGTGTATCTATATGATTGACCAACACGCCGCACATGAAAGAGTTATTTATGAGGATTTTATGGAAAAGTTTAAAAAACGAAAAGTTTTGAGTCAGAGGCTTGTTCAGCCAATTGCTATTGATTTATCAGAAGCTCAGAAAGCGGTTTTTGAGGAAAATTATGAGCTTATTGAAAATTTTGGTTTTGAAATTGAAGAGTTTGGAAAAAATGTGTATGCTGTGAGAAGTGTTCCTTATATTTTTAAAAATCCGGCGACTGCTTCGTTTTTTAAAGATATTATTGAATTGCTTAGTGAAAAAAATTTTAATAATTTATATGATACAAAAGCAGATGCTGTCGCTTCTATGGCTTGCAAGGCGGCTGTTAAGGGAAACGATAAACTGGATTATAGTGAAGCTAAGGCATTGATTGAAAAAATTATTTCTCTTGAGAATCCTTTTAATTGTCCTCACGGCAGACCTACTATTATTAAAATGACAAAGTATGATATTGAAAAATTTTTTAAGAGGGTTTTGTGATTATGGATTTGAGGATTTCTGATATTATAAGTGATTCTATTGTTGATGGCCCAGGACTTAGGCTTACGGTTTTTCTTCAAGGATGTATACATAACTGTAAGGGTTGTCATAACCCCGAAACTCATAATCTTGACGGAGGAATAATTGTCAGTGCTGAATATATTTTGGAAAAATTTTTTGAAAATCCGCTTCTTGACGGAATTACTTTTTCAGGAGGAGAGCCTTTGCTTCAGCCGGAACCTGTTGCTTTTATCGCTGAAAAGGTTAAGGAAAAGGGTTTTAATGTTATTATATATACAGGTTTTGTCTGGGAAAAAATTATAGAGAAAAAGGACGATTTTATTGGTGTGTTAAAATATACAGATATTTTAATAGATGGTCCTTTTATTGAAGAATTGAAATCTTATGACCTTGATTTTAAGGGGTCGGCGAACCAAAGGGCAATTGATGTTTCTAAAAGTCTTTTTTATAATAAGATTGTTTTGTGGAAATACTGATTTTATCAGTCTAAAACCGACTTATATTTATTGAAAAATTTAGACTTTTAAGGCTTTAAATTGATACTTATGAGGATGAAAAAGGATTTTCGTTTGAATTTTAATTTTTAGGGGGGTATAGTATGAATACAGATGTTCTCATACGCTATCTTATATGTGTTCCAGCAGTTTTTATCGCTATTACGATTCACGAGTTTACAAAGGCGGCTACTTCTTCTATTTTGGGAGATTTAGCGCCGAAAAATGATAATCGACTTACTTTAAATCCTATTAAGCATTTTGAGCCTATTGGATTTATTTTGCTTTTATTTATGGGATTTGGTTGGGGAAAGCCTGTCAGAACTTCAAGCGTGTATTATAAAAACAGAACTTCGGGTACTGTTTTGACTTATACTATGCCTATTATAGCTAATATTGTGTTTTCTTTTGTTTTCGCTCTTTGCAGCGGATTTGTGACGGTTTTGGCGTATGAAAATAAACTTGACAGTTATTACGCTGAATATATTAAGTCTTTTTTTGGATTGCTTGTTCAGTTTAATTTGAGTCTTGCTTTTTTTAATATTATTCCTGTCGCGCCTTTGTGCGGAAATAAAATTATGACTGCTCTTATGTCGCCGAATGATGCGCTTAAGGTTACTCATTATGAGAAAATTTTTCAGATTATACTTGTTATGCTTCTATTTTTTGGACTTGTGGGTGAAATATTAAATCCTTTAATCAGTTTTACTATTGATTTATATAATTCTATTCTTTTGGCTTTGTTTTGAAAATCGCTTATTTGTGAAAGAGGAGAGATATGGACGTTAATTTTAAACTGGAAGTATTTGAAGGGCCTTTGGATTTGCTTTTTCACTTGATTGAGAAAAATAAGATTGATATTTATGATATTCCAATTGGTTCTGTTACAGAGCAGTATATGGAGTATATATCTGAGATAAAAAATAAAAGTATGGAGAATATGAGCGAGTTTCTTGTTATGGCGGCAACTTTGCTTGAAATAAAATCTAATATGCTTTTGCCTAAAACTTCCGTATTAGAGGAGGAAGACAGTGACCCAAGAGATGACCTTGTAAACAGGCTTATTGAATATAAAAAGTTTAAAAAAGCATCAGAAATGTTTAACGAGAAACAATTTTTTGGAGAGGCTTACATTTTCAAAACTCCTGATGAGGATATTATGGCCAGAATTAAAGAAAAACAGCCGATAGAAATTTTTGAAATTCTTGACGGCGTTACTCTTGCTGTTTTATATGATGCTTTTAGAGAGGTCTTAAAACGGCAGGATATAAAAAGAGATAAGATTAGAAGCGGCTTTAACTCGGTCACACGTGATTTATTTACAGTTGAGGATAAAATCCGGCATATTTCAGATTTGCTTTTTTTGAAAAGTGAATTTAGATTTGAGGAAGCTTTTAAAAATGACGCGTCAAAATCTGAAATAGTTGTTACGTTTCTTGCTGTTTTGGAACTTATTAAAATTAAAAAGATTTCAATTAGACAAGAAAGTAATTTTGACGATATTTTTATTATGGCTGTTTAGAAAAACAGTGAAAAAATAAAAATTTTATGAACTTCTATAAAATTAATTTGTTTTTTTGAAAGGTTGTTTTATTTATGAGTATTGACGAATTGCGTGCTGTTGCTGAAGCGGTGTTGTTTGCCGCTGGAAACGCTGTAACTGTTAAGGATATATCCATAGCTTTGGGGGTTGATATTAATAAAACCATTGAAATTGTCAGAGGTCTTATGGATAAGTATAAATCTGAAAAGAGAGGAATTTCTGTTATTGAAGTTGGTGACTCCTTTCAGATGTGTACAAATATTGAGTATTTTAAAAATATCAAAAATATTTATGATATGCCGGTAAAAAAACAGCTTTCAACATCTGTTTTGGAAACACTTGCCATTATTGCTTATAAGCAGCCTGTTACAAGAGGTATGATTGAGGAAATAAGGGGAGTTAATTCTGACAGAGCGGTTAATAAACTGATTGAATATAATCTTGTTTCGGAAAAGGGCAGGCTTGATGCTCCTGGTAAGCCTATTTTATTTGGAACCACTGACGAGTTTTTAAAATATTTTGGATTTACTAATCTTGATATGCTTCCTGCGCTTGAGGCGGAAGAGTAGAGTGTACTAAAAATTGAGTAAGTTACATATATTATTTCTTGAGCATTTATATAACAGAGATATTTAAGGCAATACCGCATAATTATGATTTCATAGATTTTGACGATATTTCCTATTACCGCGTCAAAGTCTCTTATCATAGGCTCTGGCTATGTGTACACCGCGAAGAAAAACGCGGACGGCGAAGCCGGCTTTCGCATAGCGAAAGTGTTTGAAGTAAGCCCTTTCCTTGTACTGAAAAATATCGTCTGAAATCTATTTTATCGAATTATGCGGTATTGCCTTAACTATTATATTTTTATGAAACCGCCGTGCGAAGAGAAAATAAAAATATTTTTTTCTCTTATAAAATTTTAAAAAGGCTTGATTTTTTTTCTGTAAGTAGTACAATAATTGTATGATATTCTTGTCGAAAAAGAGAGCTGGAGGTGACAAATATGCTTAGGAGAATGACATTTTTAACAATTATGCTTACATTGGTTTTGATTTTTTGCTTTATTGTTTTTGCTAAATCAGCTGAAAAGATTACATCTTATGTTTCGGGAGAAGTTGAAAGCGGAGAAATTACGGTTTTCAGTGTTGACGGCAATAGATGTATTGGACTTAAGGATGTTGCCATTATTTTAAAGGATACAGAGGATAAATTTGATTTTAAAGTTGAAGATAATACGGTTGTTATTAAATATGGTGAAAATTATTCGGGAGATTTGAATTTAATCTCAATTGAGAAGAAAGAGCCGGGATACAGCAGTTTGTATATGAATTTTCAAATTGGAAGAAAAAGCGAAGAGATAAATGTTTACGAAATTGAAAATGAGTATTTTTTGATGATTGACGATTTACATAAAATTATTAATTGTGAAGTTAGTGTTGATTCGGAAAACTTAAAGGTATACATAAATAAAAAAATTGAGGGATTAGATGATATTTCAATAGACATAGAATCTTCCGGCGATATAGGACGGATTTTTGACTCTAAATATATTGGAAATGTGAGGGAAAAGGTTAAACAGATATTTTTTGATGTATACGGAGAAAAAAGCTTTTCGGAGGCAATACAAGAAAAACTTAACAGTGAGGAATTATGCCATAGTTTTGAATTGCTTGAGAACGGCGTTAGGATGGAATTTTTTACAAAAGAAGTTATTGTGCCTTATTCTGAAATATCAGAGTTTTTTAGTTTTGATATTAAAAATTACGCAATTATTTCGATGTTTTTTGGTGAAAATGAGGATACGGATTTTTGGAATACTAATATTGTGGTTGAGAGTGCCGCTGTTAAATCCTTATCAAAGTGTCCTTACACAAAAAATAAAGATAAACTTCCTGTAATTGACCCTAATAGACCTGTTATCGCGCTTACTTTTGACGATGGACCTAAAAGCGGTACAACGGAGAGGATATTGGATGTTCTTGAGAAGTATGACGCTAGGGCTACATTTTTTGTTGTTGGTGCGATGGCTGAAAAAGCTCCAGAACTTGTTAAGCGTGAGTACGACTTGGGCTGTCAAATAGGAAATCATTCATATTCACACCCTATTCTTACAAAATTGAAAATTGAGGAAGCTAACGCTGAAGTGAGCAAAACCTCAAATCTTGTTTTTGACATAACAGGAGATTACGCTAGAATCGCGCGTCCTCCTTATGGTTCATTGAACCACGAGATTAAAGAAGCTTCGGGGGTGGAATGGTTTAACTGGTCTATTGATACATATGATTGGAAAACAAGAAACGCTGATTCTGTTTATAAAAATATTATGAATAACGTTAGTGATGGCGATGTTATTCTTATGCACGATTTGTATGGTTCAACTGTTGACGCTGTGGAAAAAGTTGTTCCTGAACTTGCTGAAAAAGGGTTTCAGATGGTTACTATGAAAGAACTTATTGAACTTAAAGGCGGTGCGAGTAATATATCAGGGCATATTAAAAAATAAATTATTTATGGATTATAATTTCATTTAATGCTTATTTGAAAACTATTATAAATTATCAATTATATCTGAAAAATAAAATGAAAATATTTTAATTTTGCTTTATTTCTTTGGTTTTTGCACATATTTTATTTTTTGAATATATTCTAGTTTTTTAAAACTGCTGGATTATTTTTTAAAATAAACCAGCGGTTTTTTTGTACAGAGGCGGCGCAATGAAATTTGTAAGCAAGGATTATCGCCGCCTTGCGGGTTGAGCAGGCGGCTAAAAAGAGCAGCCTCCTGCTCAATTGTTTATGTCAAGCAATTTTAAAAACGAACAAGTGATTGACTATAAAAGTTCAACAGTCAAAAATACTTTTCACTTTATTTTGTTAAATTACTTGTAAAATCTGTTGTTTTTTGATAAAATGATGATATGATTTTTTCGCTGTATTCAAGCAATTTGAAAAAGATAAAGGGAAAATATAGTAATTACACTTTAAAGGTTACAAAAAAATCATTTTGCTTGCACGGGCTGTAAATTGCTCGGCAATTCGCTTACCACCCAGCAGCACTTACGCATTCGTAAAATATTTTTTTGTTACAATTTAAGTGTAATTACTATATATGAGAATTATTTTAGCAAGGCGGTGTAAGGGTATACGTCATTTGCGCTTTGGAGATGAAAATTTTTGAGTATAAAAGGTAAGAGATATTTTAAATTTATAATTATTGTTTTTTTTGCTGTCGTTTTTTATTTCTTTTATTATAACTATGTACATTCTAAACTTATTGAACTTACAAATTTATATGCTTCGGATAAATTGGATTTTGTGGCTCAGGCGGTTGAAAATAATAGAACAAGCAAAATAAATGAGGTAGAAATAATTTCAGATATTAATTTTAAATATAAAGATAATAATATAGATTATAATGAAATTATGTCTTTAATTAAAGAGTCTATTGTATGTGAGAGTATTTTTATAGGGGATTTAAACGGGAAATGCGTTTCAGATAATAATAATGTTATGTATATGCAGGAATATGATTATTACATAAATGCCTGTGAAGGTGTTACGGGAATGAGCGAGCCTTTATACAGTTATAATGATAAAAAATGGGTTACAGCTGTAGCTTCTCCAATAAGAGATGATAAAGGGAAGATTCAGAAGATTCTTGTTGTTTTTTTTGACGCTGGATATCTTAGAGAGCTTATTCTTGGAATTGATTTTGGAGAGGGTACAACAACTTTTATAACTACAAATAATAAAGTTATTGTGGCGAGTAATTCAGAAATAATTTCAAAAAATATAACAAAAACAGGTACTATTCCTGAAAATAACAGTAAGCTTGATATTATTAAAGCTATGCAGGATAAAGCGATTGAAACTTTATTTGGAGAGGAAAAATTTGTATATGATGGTGAGAATATACATACGTTTTTCAGAACACTAAATGACGCTAATTGGATTTTAGTTACTGCTGTTCCTGAAAGATTTTTATATGAGGATATTTACGCTCTTAACAGCGTTATTATGGCATTTACTTTATTTGCTGTATTTTCAGCGGCGATTTTTTTAATACGTTCGTCAAGGCTCAATATAAGTCTTAAAAATGAAAGGAAAAAAAGAGATTTTGTTATAAGCAGTTCTAATATTGTAACCATTAAACTGAATTTTAATGGAGGAATAATTGACTGTAATGATAATTTTATAAATATTACCAATTTTAAAAAACAAAATTTAAAAGGTATGTCTATATATAATATTATTCCTGATGAATATTATCAGGCTTTTGATATTTATCTGGAAAATGTTTTAAGTTTTGATTTTTACTCTGAACAGCTTGATATGCCAGTTATAAATAATGGTGGAAATAATGTCTATATTTTATGGAGTGCGGACATTAATGAGGAGTTTAATTATGTTGAGTTTGTTGGGACGAATATTTCAAATTTAAAGGACTATGAGAAAAAAATTCAAAGGCTTGCTTATTTTGACCAAATTACAGGTCTTAATAATTTTGTGTATCTTGAGGAATATTTTAATAATGTTACAATAACGAATAAGTTTGCTTCTGGCAGCGCTTTTATATATATTGATGTTGACAATTTTAAATATATTAACGATATGTTTGGTCATAATATGGGCGACGCTTTTATAGTTGATTTGAGCAAAAGAATTTTGGATATAGGAAATTCCAAAATTAAAATATGTAAAAGAGGCGGAGATGAATTTGTTATTTTTTATGAAAATCCGGAAAAAGATAACGAACTTGGTGATTATATAGAAAGGGTTTTTAAAGTTATTAAAGAAGAATATTATATAAACAACGTAAAAATGAATATATCTGTAAGTATGGGAATAAGCGTATATCCTGATGATGGCGTAACATATACGGAACTTTTTAAGTGTGCTGATATTGCTTTGCAAGCGGCAAAAGAGGAGGGAAAAAATCGATTTAAGTATTTTAATAATTCAATGAAAAACGAATTATATGAAATTATTACTATTGAGAATAATTTAAAAAGTGCTATTGAAAATAATGAGTTTGTTCTTTATTATCAGCCGCAATATGCTATTGATACAGGAGAACTTTACGGCTTTGAGGCACTTATAAGATGGCATAGTCCTAATCAGGGGTTTGTGCAGCCAAATAAATTTATTCCTCACGCTGAGCAAAATCAACTTATTATACCTATTGGTAAATTCGCTTTTGAAACAACCTGTGATTTTATAAGAGAACTTGTTAAAAAGGGTTTTGATGATTTGTGTATATCGGTTAATATATCGGTGGTACAGATGATGTGCGATGATTTTGTTGAATTTATAATAGGAACAATTGAGAAAAAAGGGATTAATCCTAAAAATATAAAACTTGAGATAACGGAGTCGGTGCTTATAAAATCAGTTGAAGACGCTGTGAATAAAATTAATGTTTTAAATCAATATGGTATTAGATTTGCTCTTGATGATTTTGGAACAGGCTATTCTTCTTTGTCTTATTTGAAAAAGATATCGTTTGATGTTTTAAAAATAGATAAATCTTTTACTGACAGTATTTTGGATAAAAATAATAATAAAGAAATTCTTTCAATTATTATAAAATTGGCGCAAGATATTAATATCGGAACTATTGCGGAGGGTGTTGAAGAATATGAACAACTGGAATGGCTTAAAAGCAGAGGCTGTGATGTGGCGCAAGGCTTTTATATGGGAAAGCCTATGCCTAAAGAAAAGGTCTTTGAAATTCTTGGAAAAAATATGTATGCTTTAACTGAAGAAAATTCTTAGACAAAGTATATATTACAACAATTACAGAATAAACAGAGGGAAACACCGTATATGCACTAAGTTAATATAAAAAACCTTGGAGACTTCGTCTCCAAACCTCTGCAAACCTAGTCAGTGCTTTTGGCAAAGCCAAAAACACTGACTAGGAAGTGGAGTTTGAGGCTGGTCACAAAATCAAAGATTTTGTTGCTCGCCCATGCAGCCAGGGTGAAACCTCAAGGTTTTTCTTAAGTTAGTGCATATGGGGAAACACCGCACAAAGAGGAAATAAAAATAATTTTGTAAAAAAATACGCTCCAAGCAGGTTTAAAAACCTGAGCTTCCACTAAATTTTTTTGCCGCTCACGCTAAAATTATTTTTATTTTTGAATTGTGCGGTGTTTCCTTTAGTATGTTATTTTTATATTGCTTATAAAGTCGTGATTTGTTTCAGTTTTTGAAAGCATTTCCGCAAATTGTTCGTTAATTTCAATGACAGATGAGTTCCCAAAACTTTTTCGCAGAGAGTATACCGATTCAAGTTCCTTTTCTGTTAAAAGAAGGTCTTCACGTCTTGTTCCTGATTTGGATATATCTATTGCTGGAAAAATACGCTTTTCCGCAAGTTTTCTGTCAAGAACAAGCTCCATATTTCCTGTTCCTTTAAATTCCTCAAATATTACGTCGTCCATTTTGCTTCCTGTTTCTATAAGCGCTGTGGCAAGAATTGTCAGGCTTCCTCCTTCTTCTATATTTCTTGCCGCTCCAAAAAACTTTTTCGGCATATACAGTGACGCCGGGTCAAGTCCGCCGGACAGAGTCCTGCCGCTTGGTGGAATTATTAGATTGTATGCCCGCGCTAGTCTTGTTATGCTGTCAAGGAGTATTACAAGGTCTTTTCCTTGCTCCACAAGTCTTTTGGCTCTTTCTAAAACCATTTCGGCAACTCTTTTATGATGTTCAGGTTCTTCATCAAATGTGGAGTATACAACGTCTACATTTTTTCCGTCAATTGACCGTTGCATATCTGTTACTTCTTCGGGCCGTTCATCTATTAAAAGAACTATTAAGTGCATATCTGGATGATTTTTTGTTACAGCGTTAGCTATGTTTTTCAGCAATATTGTTTTTCCTGTTTTTGGCGGAGCAACAATCATTCCCCTTTGTCCTTTTCCTATAGGCGCTATTATATCGATTATTCTTGTTGAGATATTTCTTTTGTGAGTTTCAAGACGTATTTTGTTATCTGGATAGATTGGTGTTAGGTCTTCAAAATTAGGCCTTTTTGAAAGATTAAACGGTCTGTCACCGTTTACTGTTTGTACA
>CAOJPS010000023.1 GCA_948441255.1 uncultured Eubacteriaceae bacterium
AAAAGAAAAGAGAAAAGGAACTCTCTAGTATTCAAAACGCTATTAAAGTTGGTGACTGGGTTATGACATCCAGTGGATTTTACGGAAAAGTTGTTGATGTTGCCGACCAAGTTTTTGTTGTTGAGTTTGGCACAAACAAGGGTGTTAAAATTCCTGTAAGAAAGTCGGAAATTATCGGAAACAAAGAGCCTAATTTAACAATTTCCTCAAATGCTGAAAGCGATAAGGAAAGTAAATAGAGGAAAAGTGCGGTTATAGTCAACAAGCTTGAAAATAATAAAAGAAGCCGAAATAAAATTGACTATAAGACAATTGACCTTATGTCTTTGGCAGACAAAAATAATTTTACGAAAAACGCGTTTTACGCTGTTTTTTGTGAAATTATTTTTTGTTTTAAGGCAATTCCAGAATAAACAGAGGATAGAAAAAAATATTTTATTCAATATTTTTTAACGCTTTCGGTGTTTAAAGAACAAAACACCTTTCGCTAAAATATTAGAATAAAATATTCTTTTTCTATCTATACCGGAATTGCTGTAAGGCAATATCATCTTTTTTCTTGAAAGAAGCAAACGCCTTTAGCAAAGCGGATGGTTTTGCGTTATGGGTCAAGGGACTAGTCCCTCAAGGGGTGTGGGACTTAAGTCTCACGGTTTTAAGAATGTTTCCTATGATATTATTGACGAGGGTTAAATTTTATTCTATAATAAAAAAAATGTTTTTCGGAGGCGGTTTATGGATTTATTAAAAGAAGTTTCGGATATTTTTGGAGATGTTAAAAATTTTAAAGAATGTAAAAATTATTATTTTGAAAAACATAATTGCGGAGAAAATGGAGATAATAAAAAAATATTGCTGGATTTTACCGTTGCTAATGAAATGACTGATAAAATTGTGAGGTTTGGTTATTGCAGGGAATGTAAAACCCTTTTTTTTCACAGGGATTTTGTTTCTAAAAGGCTTTAATTTTATTTTTTGTGTTTTTACAGGAGGATTTTATAATGGACAATGAATATATGGATTCACGGCAAAATGAAAGTTCTTTGAGTGGTACGGGAAACTTTATACATAGTCTTATTAACGAGGATTTGAAAGGCGAGCTTAATAAGGTGCATACACGTTTCCCTCCTGAACCAAACGGATATTTGCATATAGGACACGCTAAAAGTATTTGTCTTAATTTTGGTTTGGCTAAGCTTTACGGCGGCAAATGCAATCTTCGTTTTGATGATACAAATCCCGCTAAAGAGGATACAGAGTTTGTCAATTCGATTGAGGAAGATATTAAATGGCTTGGCTTTGACTGGGAGGATAGATTGTTTTTTGCTTCGGAGTATTTTGAGAAAATGTATGAGTGTGCCGTTTTGCTTATTAAAAAGGGAAAAGCTTTTGTGTGCGATATGACGGCGGAGGAGATGAGAAACGCGAGAGGTACATTGAATACCCCGGGAACTGAAAGTCCTTACAGAAACCGTTCGGTTTCGGAAAATCTTGAATTGTTTGAGAGAATGAGAAACGGAGAGTTTAAAGATGGTGAAAAAACTCTTAGAGCAAAAATAGATATGTCTTCTTCAAATATTAATATGCGTGACCCGGTTATTTATAGAATCGCTCATATGACTCATCACGCCGCGGGGGATAAATGGTGCATATATCCTATGTACGATTTTGCTCACCCTATTGAGGACGCTATTGAGGAGATTACTCATTCTATATGTACAATGGAGTTTGAAGACCACAGACCTTTGTATGACTGGTTTATAAATGAAATAGATTTTCCGGTTAAACCTCGTCAGATTGAATTTGCTAAACTTAATTTGTCAGATACTATAATGGGTAAGCGTTTTTTGAGGGCGTTGGTGGAAGAAGGAAAAGTTGACGGCTGGAATGACCCTAGACTTATTACGCTTTCCGGAATAAGAAGAAGAGGGTATACTCCGGAATCTATAAGAAAGTTTTGTGATATGATTGGTGTTTCTAAGGCTAACAGCGTTGTTGATTTCGCTCAGCTTGAGTATTGCGTGAGAGAAGATTTGAAAGACAAAACTCCTGTTGTTATGGCTGTATTGGACCCTATTAAAATGGTTATTACAAATTATCCTGAAGATAGCATAGAGATGCTTGAAATTGAAAATCATCCTGAAAATGAACAGCTTGGAAAAAGAAAGGTTCCGTTCTCTAGAGAACTTTATATTGAGAGAAGTGATTTTATGGAAGAACCTCCAAAAAAATTTTTTAGACTTTCAGTGGGGAAAGAGGTTAGACTTAAAGGCGCTTATATTGTTTGCTGTACGGATTTTGTTAAGGACGAAAACGGTGTGGTTACAGAGGTTCATTGTACTTATGACCCTGAAACAAAAAGCGGGCTTAATTCTTCGGGCAAAAAGGTTAAAGGTACTATTCATTGGGTTTCAGTTCCTCACGCCGTACCTGTTAAGGCTATGCTTTATGAGAATCTTACAATTAAAGATGAGAATGCCGAAAACGGTTATGTCTTTAATCCAAATTCTTTGGTTGCAGCTGATAATTGTATGTGTGAGCCGTCTATTAAGGGGGCTAGGCCTATGGATAGATTTCAGTTTATGAGAAACGGGTACTTCTGCGTGGATTCTAAGCATTCTACTGATGAGAATATTGTGTTTAACAGAATAGTTTCTCTTAAAAGTTCTTTTAAACCTAATATATAGTAATTATGCTTTAAGGAAATGCCGGAAATAATTCGGGAATTATCTCGAATTGTTTTAAGGAGGAATTTTTTGCTATGGATAATGAAAAAAAGCCTATTAACAAAAAAAAGCTGTCGGAAAATAAATCGAATAGACGAAAAAATAATCATAATGATGTATATAGGCTTATAAATAAAAACAATCGAAAATATAAAAAGGATAATTATGACGGCTATGACGATTATGACGACTACGATGACTATGACGATTATGATGACGAGGAAGATGACGGCTATGATGACTATGACGATAGTTATGAGAACGTTAAGCCTCAGAAAAAGGGAATTGAGATTTATCCCGTTAAACCTAAAAAACAATCTTATGAATATCAGATGAATACTAAAAAAGGTCATCCTGTGCGTAAATTTTTTATTGTGCTGTTTTCTGTTGTTTTCGCGTATGTCGCTGTTTTGGGTGGGTTTATCGCGTATACTTATTTGGACGATGATGAGAGTAATGATTATTTCGCTAACAGCGATAGTTTTATTTCGGATATTTTTACTGTGTCTGTTCCGGAAAAAACAGCGGTGCTTTTGGCAGGCGTGGACAAAGATGAAACAAGAACCGATACTATTATGGTGGCGTTCTTTAATTCGGTGAGCAAAAAACTTGACTTGGTTTCAATTCCGAGAGATACACTTGTTAAAGTCCCTAATGACAGATTTGAGATTATGAAAGAAAATATCCCGAATTTGACATCAAGGGAGATGAAAATAAACAGTGTTCATTCCTATGGCGGAAAAGAATATGGAATGGAATTTCTTCAGAAACAGATTGAGGAAATGCTTGATATTAAAATAGATTATTACGCTAAAGTGAATTTTGAGGGATTCCGCTATCTTATTGATTCTATTGGAGGAGTTGAGTATACAGTTGAACAGAGATGTTATTATAATGACAAGGCGGGGCTTGTTATTGACCTCCAGCCTGGAAAGCAGATGTTTGACGGTGATAAGGCGGAGCAACTTGTGAGATTTAGAAGCGGTTATGCTATGCAGGACCTTAAAAGGGTTGAGGTTCAGAGAGATTTTCTTAAGGCGTTTTTAAGTCAGGCTATGAGTAAGGATAGGATTATGTCTAATCCTTCGGCTTATTTGAAAACGGTTATTGAATATGTTGATACAAACGCTGGTATTTCCGACGCTGTTAAATATATAAGCGCTGTTGATGGTTTTGACGCCAGTTTGGTTACGGGATATACTTTGCCTGGCGAACCAAGTGAGAACGGAGGTTCTTATTTTATAATGGACGAAATTGAAACCGCTGAACTTATTGACAAGATTTATAATGGCTTGAATGGGACTGTAAGTACGGAGGAACCTGTTGAGAAAGAAAGCAGCGAGGGAAAGAATATTGTGGTTTTAAACGGAGGATATACTACAGGCCTTGCTAAGAAAACCAAAAATATTCTTGTTAAAAATGGTTTTAACGTTTCCTCTGTTGGAGATGAGAGCAATAAAATAAATGAAACTATAATATATGTTAAAAAAGATGGTTTGGGAGAGGATTTGCTGGAATTCTTTACTACCGCTGAAATTATTGTCAGCAAACAAAAATGCGCTGACTGTGATATTATGATTGTGCTGGGTTCAAAGGAAACACTGACGGAGGAATAAAATGAGCGGAAAAAAGGTTTTGACTGTTGTGGGAGGCGGCGCCTCTGGTCTTGTGGGTGCTGTTTTCGCCAAAAGACTTCTTAAAGAAAAAGGAAAAGTTGTTATACTTGAACGAATGGACAGAATAGGCAAAAAAATATTGGCGACCGGAAACGGTCGCTGTAATTTTACAAATATAAATACTTCCGTGAATAATTTTTATGGACGAAACGCTGATTTTGTGGAATATGCCCTTAAAAAATTTAACGTTTATGATACGATAGATTTTTTTGAATGCCTTGGAATTTATCCCAAGGAAGAAGAAAATGGAAAAATGTATCCTTACAGCGGTCAGGCGTCTTCTGTTTTGGACGCTCTTAGAAATGAGATTGAAAGGCTTGGTATTGAGATTATTACGGGCTTTGAGGTTAAATGTGTTAAAAAAACGGGGTCGGGTTTTAGGATTACTTCGTTTTCTGGAAATACTGTTGTTTCTGATAAAGTTATTATTGCTGCTGGGGGATGCGCTTCTCCTAATCTTGGCTCAAATGGGACGGGATTTAAAATATTATCGGATTTGGGTCATAGTGTTACAAAACTTCAGCCTGCTTTGGTTCAGCTTAAAACTGAAAAGGATATGGTGAAAGGGCTTAAAGGAATTAAATTTGATGGAAAGGTTAGTATTGTTTCCGGCGGTAGAATTTTGGGCGAGGAAAAAGGAGAAGTGCTTTTTACTGATTATGGTCTTTCCGGACCTCCGATTTTTCAGCTTTCCGTTATATGCGCTTTACATAAAAACTGTTCTGTTATTTTGGACTTTGTTCCGGATTTGACAGAAAAAGAAGTGTATGAATTGCTTTTGAAAAGAAAGAAAAATCTTTCTCATTTATCTATGGAAAATTATTTTGTTGGATTTCTTAACAAAAGAATTGGCAATGTTATCGCTAAAAAATCGGGAATTGAGAAATTGTCTTTTTCTGTTTCGGGGCTGAATGAAGAAATTTTGAGAAGAATGTCAAAAAATATAAAGGCTATGACTTTTAACATTATTGGGAAAAATGGCTGGAATAACGCTCAGGTTACCGCTGGAGGAGTTGAGACGGCAGAATTTGACTCAAAGACTATGGAGTCGAATATTGTAAAAGGACTATATTCCTCGGGAGAGATTTTTGATATTTTTGGTGAGTGCGGAGGGTTTAATCTGCAATGGGCGTGGTCGTCCGGGGCGCTGGCGGGAATATGCGCCGCCAAGTCTATGATGCAGCCGGCAAAGTCTTATTAAGTTAAAACCTTGGGCTTTCAGCCCAAACCTGACTTCTTTTTTGAAAAAAAGAAGCAAAAAACTTTTATGCGAAACTACGTTTCGCTGTATAAAAAAATCGCGGCAAAACCGCCGCTGCTATTTTTCTTTAGGAAACACCGCACAAAGGATAATAAAAATAATTTTTTTTAATTTGTCAGTATTTCCTTTAGCAAAGCGAATGCTTTGCGTTATGGGTCAAGGGACTAGTCCCTTGCAGGGTGTGGGACAGCGTCCCACGGTCTTAAAGCCCAATGTTTTTAACACTTCAATTCAAATTTAGAGGTAAATTTTATGATTAGAATTTCGGATATAAAAATTTCTGTTAAGTATTTGGCGGATTTAGATTTTTTGAGAAAAAAGACGGCTGAAATACTTGGCGTTTCTGTAAATGATATTTTGGATGTGAGAATCGCTAAAAAGTCTGTTGACGCGAGAAAAAAAAGCGATGTTTTATATGTTTTTTCTGTTGATGTTTCCCTTAAAAAAGTTTCTGATGAAAAAAGATTTTTGAAAAGAAAAAATATTTCCTATGTTAAAGATTTTAATTATTCCTTTAAAAAATATTCGGGAAGAAAAAGACCTGTTGTTGTTGGGTTTGGTCCTGCCGGGTTTATGGCGGCTCTTGTTTTGGCAAGAGGAGGCGCAAAGCCTATTGTTGTTGAACAAGGAAAATGTGTTGAGAAAAGAAAAAAAGATGTGGAATTTTTTTGGAAAAATGGAATTTTAAATACTATGTCAAACGTTCAGTTTGGAGAGGGAGGAGCAGGAACCTTTTCTGATGGAAAACTTACTACAGGGACTAAAGACATAAGACAAAGAATGGTTATTGATGAGTTTGTAAAAGCCGGCGCTCCTGAGGAAATTATATATTCGGCAAAACCTCATATTGGTACTGATAATCTTATTAAAATGGTTAGAAATATTAGGGAGGAAATTATTTCACTTGGCGGAGAGATTTATTTTGAAACTGAAATGGCTGACTTTGAGGAATACAATGGTGCTTTGAAAAAGATTATATGTAAAAAAGATGGTGATGTTATTGAGTTTGATACGGACAGACTTATTCTTGCTATAGGTCATAGCTCTAGGAAAACTTTTAATATGCTTTATGAGAAAAATGTTGGAATTGAGCAAAAGGCTTTTTCTGTGGGCGTTAGAATTGAGCATTCCCAGAAATTTATAAACAATTATCAGTATGGGGATTTTTCGAAATATCTTCCTGCCGCTGATTATAAGCTTTTTACTCATTTGAAAAACGGAAGGGGTGTTTATACTTTTTGTATGTGCCCCGGCGGAGTTGTTGTGGGAGCGTCCTCGGAAGAGGGAGGAGTTGTCACAAATGGAATGAGTTTTTACAAACGTGACGGCAAAAACGCTAACAGCGCTCTTTTAGTGGGAATTACTCCAGAAGATTTTAAATCGGCTCACCCTCTTGCCGGAGTGTTTTATCAGAGAGAAATTGAGCGAAAGGCTTTTATTCGCGGAGAAGGAAATTATTCAGCGCCTGTCCAAACTGTAGGGGATTTTTTGATGTCAAGGGCAACGGTTATTTCTGAAAATAAGTTTAAAGAGGTTTTTCCTTCTTATCGCCCTTCTGTTTTTGGCGGAGATTTTAGAGAGATTTTTGATGAGGATATATATTGTTCTCTTCAGGAGGGTATTAAAATATTTGACAGTAAAATTAAAGGCTTTGCTGATGAAAACGCTGTTATGACAGCGCCGGAAACAAGAAGTTCATCTCCGGTGAGAATTTTAAGGAATGAAAGATTTATGTCAAATATAGAGGGAATTATTCCCTGCGGAGAGGGCTGCGGCTATGCTGGAGGAATTGTTTCGGCGGCGGTGGACGGAATTAAGTGTGCGGAGGCTGTTTTATAAGGAGGATTTTTATGTATGTTTTTTATATTTGCGAAGGTGAAGTTAAAAACTTTATGAATAAAATTTTGAGAGAACAGTGCTTTGATAATTTTGATTTGAGAAGTGTTGAAATTCAGTCGTTTGCTAAGTTTGATATTGACGGTAAGGCTGACAGAAGTTTTTTTAACGGAGAGGAAAACGAGGAAAACGTGGGAGATATGTTTTTTTGCAAGTGGGGTAAAATAAGGCCTTATGTTTTTGAGTTTGTTAAAGGCAAGGTTAAGCCGTCTTATATGAAATTTGTTGTTTCCGCTCCTAAAGAAATATTGGAGAAGGTTTCTGACAATGCCGCCGCTTTGTTTCTTAATTTCGTTTTTGAAAAAGATAAAGTGGTTTGTACAGCAGGAACTTCTCAGAAAAATTTCTCACTTGATAAAAAGCTTGAAATAGCCTGGGAAACTTATGTGAAAAAATTTTTTGAAGATATTGGGGTGGCTGTTTATAGTCAAAGCGCTTGAAATTAATTGTTGTCAGCACTCTTTTTGACTGAGTGCTAAATTTTTCTTGACTTTTTTTATTTAAGTGGTATTATTATACATATAGGAAAGGAAACACCGCACAAATGATATTAAAAATAATTTTTTAAGGCAATACCGCATAATTCGATAAAATAGATTTTAGACAATATTTTTCAGTACAAGGAAAAGGCTCGCAATCATAGTCAGAGCCTATGATAAGAGACTTTGACGCGGTAATAAAAAATATTGTCAAAATCTATGAAATCATAATTATGCGGTATTGCCTTAAAGTTAAAATTTTCGTTATCGTGTCATTTTTCAGGAAAAATAACACTGCCACTTCAATTAAACGAGAACGCTTTCTCGTTATTTTTAAAAAATTATTTTTATTTTTTTAATTTATCGGTGTTTCCAAAAGTTAAAGGAGGAATTTTAAATGGAAAAAGGCAATCTTTCTATTAATAGTGAAAATATTTTGCCTATTATTAAAAAATGGCTCTACTCTGAATCTGATATTTTTATTCGTGAACTTGTTTCAAATGCCTGTGACGCTATTACTAAATTTCAAAAGCTCGTTGGTATGGGAGAAGCTGCTGCTGGAGATGAGGAAAAATACAGCGTTAAGGTGGTTCTTGACAAGGAAAACAGCGTTATTAAGGTTATTGATAATGGTATTGGTATGACCGCTGACGAGATTAAAGAGTATATTACTCAAATAGCTTTTTCAGGAGCGAGTGACTTTATTAATAAATATAAAGATAAAATTGACGAGGGCGGAGATATTATAGGTCATTTTGGACTTGGTTTTTATTCCGCTTTTATGGTCGCTGATAAGGTGCAGATTGATTCTTTGTCTTATAAAGACGGAGAAAAAGCCGCGAGATGGACCTGTGACGGCGGTATTGAGTTTGAGATGGACGAAAGCGATATGACGCAAAGGGGAACTGTTATTACTCTCTATATTGGAGAGTCTGGCAAAGATTTTTTGAACCCTTATAAAATAAAAGAAGTCTTGGCTAAATATTGTTATTTTATGCCTATTGAGATTTATTTTGAGGATATCGCTGAAATTAAAAAAGAAGCCGAAAAAACTGAGAAAGCTGAGGAAGAAAATAAGGAAGACGAGAAAAAGCCGGAACCTATTAATGATATAAATCCTTTATGGCTTAAATCCCCTAAAGACTGTACTGATGAGGAATATAAGGAATTTTATCATAAGGTGTTTACGGATTATAACGACCCTCTTTTCTGGATTCATCTTAATATGGACTATCCTTTCAGACTTAAAGGAATTTTGTATTTCCCTAAACTTAAACACGAGCTTGATTCTATTGAGGGACAAGTTAAACTCTATAATAATCAGGTGTTTATAGCTGATAATATAAAAGAGGTTATTCCGGAATTTTTATTGCTTCTTAAAGGTACTATAGATTGTCCTGATTTGCCGCTTAACGTTTCGAGAAGTTTTCTTCAGAATGACGGGTATGTTACAAAGATGTCCGGATATATAACAAAAAAAGTTGCCGACAAACTTAACAGTCTTTTCAAAAAGGAACGGGAAGAATATGAAAAATTCTGGGAGGATATAAGTCAGTTTATTAAATACGGCTGTCTTAGAGAAAAGGATTTTTATGATAAAGTTAAAGACTCTCTTTTGTTTAAAACAACAAAAGGCGAATTTGTTACTTTGAGTGAGTATCTTGACAGAAACAAGGAAAAACACGAAAATAAAGTGTTCTATGTTACTGATGAGAAACAGCAGGCTCAGTATATTAAAATGTTTGAGGATAATGGTATGGAGGCTGTTATTCTTGATACTAAGCTGGACAACCCGTATATGTCTTCTCTTGAGATGTATAACAGCGGAGTTAGCTTTTCGAGAATTGACGCTGACATCGCTGATACTCTTAAAAATGCCGGGGGTGATGATGAAAAGGCCCTTACAGAGAAATTTGAGGGACTTTTTAAGGAAATTCTTAAAAAAGATAATCTCAAAGTTAAAGTTGAGAGTCTTAAGGCTTATGATGTCTCAGGCATTATTCAGTTAAGTGAACAGTCTAGAAGAATGAGCGAGATGAGCAGTATTTACGGTATGAATTTCGGTTCTATGCCTGTTGATGAAACTTTGATTTTAAACAGCAACAACAATGTTATTAAACTTCTTGATAAAATTGTGGGTGACGAAAGCAGAAAAGACGACGCTGAACTTATTTGCAGGCAGGTTTATGATTTGGCGGTTATGAGCCACAAACCTCTTGAAATGAATGAAATGACCGAATTTATCTCGAGAAGCAATAAAATCCTTGAAATGACTATGAATATGTAATTATTTTGCCGCCGTATTTACATGCGGCGGTTTTTTGTTATAAAATACAGCCTTTTATAATATATTGAATTATAATTTTTTATTGGGGTTATGTCTGTGGATAATAGATTTGTTGTTAAAACTGATAATGAAAGGATTTTGTGTTTCTATTATGAAAAAGGCAATATTATCATCAGAGAAATAGGTGATAAAGGCGGAGAAAGCAAAAAAATTATAGCGAAAGGCGTTAGGGAAAACTATACGGTTAATTTGTGCAAAAGCGGTGAGATTTATTTATTTTGTCAGACAATTTCGGGAGATATTATTCATATTAGAGGGAGAGATGAAAGCTGGAGTGAAAATGTTATTTTGAAAAATAATGGAAAATCTTCTGAAAACATAATATTTTACTGCCTTGAAAACGGCGGTGAAATGAGTCTTGTATACAATATTCCAACTGGCGGAAAAAGTTCCTATGATATTATGAAACAGTCATTTGACGGAAAGGGCAGCTGGAGTTCACCAGAAAAAATTGATACTGTTGTTGGAATGAATGATTTTGTGTTTAAGGTGATTACAATTGACTTTGGCTATGGAATTGTATTTTATCAGAAAAGCACTGGCGGAAGTGAAAATAATATAGGCTACAGAGAATTTAATATTAACAGTATAGGAAACTATAATTCTGTTTATTCTACTAATTATAGAATAGGGGCGGTTTCTTTTCTTCCTATGAACAGCGGTGTGCATTTTATTTTTGCCGTTAAAAATATTTTTTCATCAAGAATTATTTATAGGAGAAAAGATTCCGGCGGTATGAATGATTATATTATTCTTGGAGAGGCACAGCAGATTGAAAGCTGTGAGTTATTTTATATTAAAGAAAAAATTTACGCTCTTTGGAAAACAGGTATGGGAATATTTTATTGTGTTTCTGAAGATAATGGAAAAACTTTCTCAAAACCTGTTAAATTTAAAGGCAAGGTTTCTCCATCTTTGAAAAAGGCGGATTATCTGGATTTTTCAAAGAATGCGGACAAAGAGTTTTTTGCCGCTGGTTTGTATACGAATAAGAACAATCCCTATGATATAGAAATTTTATCTGAATTTTATGACGGATTTGTTAATATAAACAAAATCACGCCAAAAAAAGAAGCGGAACCGGCGGAAGCCGCTGTAAACAATACTGAGAAAAAAGCGGCTGGAAATGAAGAATATGTAAGTGAGAATATTGTTGAAAGACTTAAAAATCAAGTGTATATGCTTAACAGTCAAATAGCTTTTAAAGATAAGCAGATTGAACAGCTTACCGCTTCTGTTCAAAGGAAAAACGAGGAGATTGTTATGACGGACAGAAGCTGGAGAGAAAAGTATAAAAGAGTTGTTGAGGAAAGTGTGAAAGCTAAAAAAATGGCTATGAAAGAAAAAACAGAAGAAAAAGCAGAAGAAACGACGCTGGAAACAGTGAAAGAAACAACAAAGGCGGAATTGGAAAACCATAGTCATACGGAATAATTGGCGGACGTTTTTTGGCGGCGTTTTAAAACCATCACTGGTTTTAAAACGCCGTCTTTTATATTAGGTTTTTTCGTCCTCGTTTTCGGTGACCGAGATTTTTAACTGATTGATTAATTTTTTATAGCAATCTTGGCATAAATCAAAAGAATGGTTTTCTCCGTCCATTTCGGAAAAATAACCCCATTTTTTTTCCGCGTGAAAATAGTCGTGCAGCACGTTGTCGCTTTTTTTGATTTTTTCTCCGCACATATTGCAAATTACGTCAACCAGTTTTTTTTCAGACACGAAAACATCTCTGTAAATTTTCATGGTTAACAGACCGCCTATACTTTAGATTTTTTGAATTATACGGTATTTCCTTTGATAAAAACCCCTGTACTTATTATACATTATCGAATAAGATATGTACATAGGTAAAATAATGATATATAATATAGAAAATATAGTAATTATATTTTAAAAGTTACAAAAAAATTTTGAGGTGCTGCCTGTAAAACTGTGAAACAGCGTCCCTCGGTTTTTTACTGTTTCGATATTTGAAAGGATTTGAGAAAATGAAAAGAAAATATATTCTTGACGCGCACTGCCATACTGTTTCAAGCGGACACGCTTACAGCACTGTAACTGAATGCGCCAGGGGTGCGGCTGAAAACGGTATGGAACTTATAGCGATTACAGACCACGCTCCGAAAATGCCGGGAAGCTGTTCTTATTTGCATTTTATGAATTTGAACGTTATTCCTGATAATATGTTTGGTGTTGAGATTCTTTCCGGGGTGGAACTTAATATTCTTGATATTAATGGCAAGGTTGATTTGCCGGAGAAGACTATAAAGAAACTTGACGTTGTTATAGC
The DNA here is from genome assembly GCA_948441255.1 of uncultured Eubacteriaceae bacterium. GTDB lineage: Bacteria > Bacillota > Clostridia > Lachnospirales > CAG-274 > MGBC114079. Next base: position 12,679 of record CAOJPS010000023.1, read on the forward strand.
AAGCTTGCATATTCCTTGTATTAAGCCAATGTCTTTGGAGGAAAACACACAATGTATTATAAATACAATGAAAAATCCTTATATAAAAATTTTTGGACACCCCGGCGACCCTCGATATCCATTTGACATAAAAGCCGTTGTTTCCGCTTCGAGGGATACAAAGACGGTTTTGGAACTTAATAATACTTCTCTTTCTCCGCAAAACGGCAGATATGACGGCCCGGATACTATGCTTGAAATTTTGAGAGAATGTAAAAAACAATGTGTTCCTATTATTTTTGGAAGCGACGCTCATTTTCATACTAATATCGGTAATTTCAGCGATGTGGAAAAACTCACCGAGGAGGTTGGATTTCCTGACGAACTTATTTTAAATACTTCTGTTGAACTTTTTAAAAAGACTATTGTCAGCGAAAAATAGTTTTATACAGCGTGTTGAAAATTTGTTTTTGATAAATTTTACTATTTCTTTGTTTTACTATTGAAATTTTTTAAAATTGGTATATAATAGTTTTTAAGGACGTATCTAAGAAAACATTGATTATTTTTTCTTCCTTTAAATCTGTGTTTTCCCTAAATTTTTTAAGAAAAGAGTGATATTAATGCTTGACATTAAAATTGATTTGGCAAAAACAAAAAAGGCTAAGCCCGATGAAAAAAATTTGAGCTTTGGCAAATATTATACTGATAATATGTTTATTATGGACTATACAGAGGGCGTTGGCTGGCACGACCCTAGAATTGTGCCTTATCAGCCGATTTCTCTTGACCCTGCCGCTATGGTTTTCCATTACGCGCAGGAATCTTTTGAGGGAATGAAAGCGTATCGTACAGCTGATGGTTCTGTTCAGCTTTTCCGCCCAGATAAAAACGCTGAACGTATGCAGTCAACTCACAGACGTATATGTATTCCTGAAGTTCCTGTTGAGGATTTTGTTCAGGCTGTTAAAGCTTTGGTATCCGCTGAGAAAGAATGGGTGCCGTCAGAGCCGGAAACATCTTTGTATATAAGACCTTATACTATCGCTACAGAGGCTCATCTGGGAGTTAAACCCTCCTCTACTTATATGTTTATTATAATCGCTTCTCCTGTGGGGGCTTATTATGAGGAAGGTATGAACCCGGTTAAAATATTTGTTGAGGATGAGTATGTAAGAGCAACCTCCGGAGGAACGGGAAGTATTAAGTGCGGAGGAAATTATGCCGCTTCGTTGATTTCTCAGGTTAAAGCTCACGATTTGGGATATTCTCAGGTTTTATGGCTTGATGGGGTTGAAAGAAAGTATGTTGAGGAAGTCGGCTCAATGAATATCTTCTTTAAAATTTCCGGAGTGTTCTATACCGCGCCTACATCGGGAACGGTTCTTCCTGGTATTACACGTATGTCTTGTATTGAGCTTCTTAAAAAATGGGGCTATGAGGTTAGAGAGGAACATATTACTATAGATGATATTATGAAAGCCGCTGGGGAAGGCAAACTTGAGGAAGTGTTTGGAACTGGTACGGCGGCTGTTATTTCTCCTGTGGGAGAACTTCGCCATAAAAGTGATATCGCGCATATTAATCATAATAAAATTGGTGAGGTTACTCAAAAACTTTATGATACCCTTACCGGTATTCAATGGGGAAAAATTGAAGACGATATGAATTGGACTGTAAAAGTGGATTGATAACGGCTTGTTTTATTAAAAAAAGCAAAATTATCGTTTGCGGATAGATTTTGCTTTTTTTGCGTATATAAACAGTATGGCAGAATTTGTAAGCAGGGTTTGCCGCTGTTTCGCGCGGCGGGCAGACAGTATGGAAAATTTTTTGCGGCGACTTATTTTTAGGAAACACCGCACAAAGGATAATAAAAATAATTTTTTAAAGTTAAAATTTTCGTTATCGTGTCATTTTTCAAGAAAAATAACACTGCCACTTCAATTTTTTTAAAAAGTTATTTTTATTTTCCGAATTATACGGTATTTCCTTTACTTTTATATTTTTTTTTAAGTAAATGGAATGACTATAATGATTCGCTTTCAAAAATAAATTTATTTTTTTTGAGGGAAAAGTGTTTAAAGACTATTGACATTTAAATAAAAATGTAGTAGAATTAGATTATGCAAAAGATGATGTGTGTATAGAGGTGAGGATTATTATGAATAAAATTACTTTTAATTTTAATGAAAAAGAAGAACAGGTTATGAAAATATTGTGGGAGTCTGACGCTCCTATGTCGGCTTCTGAAATAGCCAGCCGTATTGACAGCGAATGGGCTTCTAAGTCTATTCAGAATATTATAAGAAAACTTGAGGGCAAAAAGGCTATTGAAATAGCTGAAATAGCTAAAATAGGCAAGACATACGGCAGACTGTTTAAACCTTCGATTACAGTTGATGAATATGTTATAGGTCAGCTTAATAAGCTGTACGCTGACAAAGAAATCCCTGTTGTTGTTTCTAAGCTTATTGAAAGCAAAAGCAAAAACTCAGAGTTATCTAAAGACTTGAAATCGCTTATGGAAAAATATCAAGGTGAATAATTATGGCGCTGACTGGGTATACAGTGTTTACCTCATTTATATGGTTTAACTTTTTTATACTCCTTATTATCTTTCTTAGAAATCAAGGCGTGTTTTATAGAAATTTTTCCATATATATTTTAATACTGCTGGTTGTTTTTTGTCTGTTAAAATTGGTTATGGTCGCTGAGCTGCCATTTATAATGGTTATTCATTCAACTGATATTATGCCGATGCTGCAAAGTGTGTTTGAATATACTTTTTTCATTGATTTTGGAAATGTGAGTTTCAGTATTTCTGTGGGCACTGGTTTGATTATATTTTCATTATTGGGTTCGATGGTGATTGCTTGCAAACAATTTTTAAGGTGTATGAAGTTTTATAAGGTATTTCTTTTTTTGCCGCCGACTTTTGATGAAAATATATATGAGATTTTATATTTTGTCCAGAATATGACTGGCGTTGATAAAAAGATAAAGGTTGTTGTGCATAGAGAAATTAATACTCCAGCGATTGTCGGACATTTTAAACCTATTATTGTGCTGCCTATGCTTGAGTTTACGGATGAGGAACTTACAGGCGTTTTTATTCACGAATTGATGCATTATAAATATAATCACATAATAATAAAGTTTGTTATAAAATTTATTGAGGTTCTGTTTTGGTGGAATCCTTTGGTACATATTTTTAGCAAAGAAGTTAATAATGTTCTTGAGTTTCACGCTGATAAGAAATTGAGCGCTCTGTTAAATAGGACAGAACAAGAACATTATCTTCGGGGAATAATAAAGGTTATTGAAAATTCTGAGAATAACGACAAGAATGAACTTAAATCAGTATCTATTGGGCTGATTGAGCAAAATAACGATAGCGTTACAAAACAGCGTTTTATTATGATTTTGGAAGATATATATTCTAAAAATCAAAGAGTGAAAAGTTTGTTTCTTGGTTTTGTGCTGTTATTGTTATTTATTTTCTCTTATATGTTTGTTATACAGCCTTATAGTGATGTAAATATAGAAAGTTACAATGATAACGCTCCTATGATGGATTATTATATTATAAAAGGTAAAGACGGGTATGCTTTGTATGATAGCGCGGGAAATGAGATATTGACAGGAGACGGAGAAATACCCGATAATTATAAATGTTTTGAAGTTAAGGAGGAAAACTGATGAAAAAATTTTTAGTTTCAAGTTTGGCTGTAGTATGTGTCTTTTCAAGCGTTTTTGTCGTTAATGTATTTGCGGAGGCTAATGACGCTGAAAAAGGTGTTTCCGTTCAGAGTGTCAGTGATGAAAGCGGTTTAATGCCTTTGGCTGAGGAAACTGGATACATATATAAAGTTGTTAATGGTGTTAGATATAAAAGACTTTGGTCATATACATACGGCAGATGGATTGACCCAGTTTGGACTATAGCTCCATAATTGTATTTTTATAATAATTGCTTTTCATAATATCTTTTATTATAGATAAATAAATGCCGCGTAACGGACTACGCGGCGATTATTTTTTATGTACAGAGGCGGGCAATGAAATTTGCGGTTTCCTACTTGATTTGGATTTTTAGGCAGTTTTTCAGAAGCGCTGAAAGTCCCTCTAGTATATCGTCATAAGTTATGTCAAAATTCCCTGTATACCAAGGGTCGGCTATATCTCTTTCTTTTCCGCTGAATTCTAAAAGTTTGAAAATTTTGTTTTTGGGGTCGCTTCCTAAAATTCGTTTCATATTGACTATATTCATACTATCCATACCAATTAGATAGTCGAATTTGTCATAATCCGATTTTTGTAGTTTTACGGCTGTTTTTTTCTCATCATAGGGTATTCCCTTTTCTCTAAGCTTTTTTCTTGTTCCGTGGTGAATATGATTTCCTATTTCCTCGCTGCTTGTGGCGGCTGACTGAATTAAAAATTTATCGCTGAGGTTTTCTTTTTTTACCATATCTTTGAATACAAATTCCGCCATTGTTGAGCGGCATATATTGCCGTGGCAGACAAACATTATTTTAATCACTATAAAACTCCTTCCTTAATTTAAATTGATTGCAAAACAATCTACAGCATTATGGTATCACAATATAAATGCTTTCGTCAACGAATAATTGGGGATTTATGAGTTTTATTAATTAACGTGAGTTCGATGAAAATTTATGATTAATGGAACCTTTTTTTATCGCAAAAAGGGTCCAGACCCCCCAAAATGCTCTTGAAGCATCAAAAACCTTGAGGTTTCACCCTGGTTGCATGGGCGAGCAACAAAATCTTTGATTTTGTGACCAGCCTCAAACTCCACAAACTTTTTGAAAAAGTTTGTGTCAAACTCACGTTAGTTTAAGACCGTGGGACGCTGTCCCACACCCTGCAAGCCCTTTAAAAATGGCTTGACCCTAAACCTTAACAAGCAAAAACTTCGTTTTTGCTAAAAAATAGCGGCGGTGGTTTCGCCGCTATTTTTTTAACAGCGAAACGTAGTTTCGCGCAAAAGTTCTTTGCTTCTTTCTTTCAAGAAAGAAGTAAAAAAACTTATTGACTTTATTTTTGTTTTGTAGTATAATTTGAAAATGGAATTTTGTATTTTGAGTTTGAAGTAGTTTTAGTGGGCAGGGAGGCTTTTTAATGTCAAGAAGAATTAATATGTTTTTGTTTAGCTTTCTTATTGTACTTGTGTTTGCTCCTTTTTTTGAGATTTCTCAGTCGGAGGATTCAAGTGTTTATATTAGTGCCTTGGGACTTATGCCTATGCTGTTTAATCTTGGAAATGAAAATTATTCGGTGATTTATAATTCTGTTGGCGGAGGAGAGTTTTTTCTGCTTTTTATTTTCCCTGTTTTTGGGCTCGCTATGTCCGTTTTTGAGGAGATTTCCCGAAACGATAAATTGAAATTTTGGGCAAAAACGGCTTGTATGGCTGTTTCGTTTATAGCTTTTATATTTGCTGTGTTTTCTATAAACGAGTTTGATTCTTATGAATTGTCTTTGGGCTATTTTGGTACGGTTTTTGCTTATGTGCTTGTTTTTGTAATATATATTTTTGAATATCTTCTTAAACATAGTTCTGATGAAAATGATATTTTCGCTCCGGCTCCTTATAGGGCTAAAAGAAAACGCTGATTTGATATTGGCTGTATTTTATTTTATAAAAAAGACTGCGGCATCTTCGTGTATAGTAATTACATTTAAATTATAACAAAAAAATATTTTACGAGTGCGTAAGCACTGCTGGGCGATAAGTGAATTGCGAAGCAATTTGCAGCCCGTGCAAGTAAAATGATTTTTTTGTAACCTTTAAAGTGTAATTACTATATTTTGCGAAGATGTTTTTTCATTGACTGATAATAAATTTAAATATGCTTATAGGTATTTTATTGTGATGTTTTGAATATAATTTTTATGCGGTATTTTCTAGAGTGTATCTGAAGACGGAAATCAATTTTTAAAAATTAAACGAAGTTTTTGTTTTAAAATATTGATTGGGCGCGGCCAAAACCCGCAAGCTAGTCTTTGCTTTTGGCAAAGCAAAAAGCCGGCC
>CAOJPS010000024.1 GCA_948441255.1 uncultured Eubacteriaceae bacterium
GAAAATAATTTTTGTCTCGTCTCCTTTTTTCCATTTTCAAGTTGATTGACTATATTTACAGCCGGCTGTAGATTTTTTTTGCTTTATTTGCTATCATTATGTTTTAGAAAACATTGCGCGAAGGAAAATAAAAATAGTTTTTATTTTCCTTCGCGCGGTATTTACAGTGAAAGAACTTAAAAAGAAGTAAAAAAATTTATTTTACTCAAAAGTCTGCGAAGTGCTTCACAATTCGCTTACCGGCTTTTGCCGCAGGCGGACGTAAAATATTTTTTTACTGTTATTCAAATTCTTTCACTATACATAAATAAATTGATTTTCGGAGGTAAAATTTATGGCTAAAGATAAAGAAATTAAAACGAATGCTATGCGATTTTTGGATAAAAATAAAATTGTATATAATAAAATTATATACGAATGTGAGGATTTTATTGATGGAATTGATGTGGCGAAGAAACTTGGACAGCCTTTTGAAAAAACTTTTAAAACTCTTGTCACACATAGCAAAAGCGGAAATTATTTTGTATTTGTTTTGCCTGTTGACAAAGAACTTGATTTGAAAAAGGCGGCAAGATGTGTTATGGAAAAATCTGTTGAAATGATTCACGTTAAAGATATTACAAAAGTTACTGGTTATATAAGAGGCGGCTGTACTCCGCTTGGTATGAAAAAACAGTATTTTACGGTAGTTCATAAAACTGCCGCTGATTTTGATTCGATATTTATAAGCGGTGGAAAAAGAGGAGTTCAGATTGAAATTAATCCTTTGGACTTGGTTAATATTGTTAAAGGAAAATTTGATGATATTATTTTATGAGATAGTATTTTGTCGGTATTGCCTTAGAAAAACTTGTAAGCTTTATGGGTTTTCTATTTTAAAATGTTTTTGACAAAAAAAGTTGAAAGATTGTGAAAATTGTGTTAAGTTGTAATAAGGTTATTTTTTGAAAAAATGTAGATTTATTGTTTAAAAAATAATTCTATTTTTAATTAATTTATGCTTTTACAAATTGAGAGGGTGTTCTTATGGATAAAAATTATTATTATGAAACAGAAGAAAGAAAAAACAAAATACTTGGCTTTATAAATGATGAAATGTATACTCCTATGAGGGCGGTGGATATCGCTTTGCTTTTGGAAGTTCCGCAGAAAGATAGATTTGCTTTTGAGGATATATTGAAAGAACTTGAAAAAAGCGGTGAAATTGTCGTTACAAAAAAAGGTAAAATAATGACGCCGGAACAAATGAATATTATTTCGGGAACATTTGTTGGACATTCCGGCGGTTTTGGATTTGTGGTTCCCGACAAGGGATTTACGGGAGATATTTTTATTCCGGCTTATTTGACAAACGGTGCTATGCATAAGGATAGGGTGTGGTGTAAGGTTGTCAATGTCTCGGGAAAAAGACCAGAGGGAGAAATTGTTAGAGTTGTTGAGAAAGGTATGAATACTATTGTCGGAACATTTGAGAAAAGCAAAGACTTTGGTTTTGTTATTCCTGATGATAAAAAAATCTCACAGGATATATTTATTTCAAGAGAACGGTGCAGAAATGTTGTTTCTGGACATAAAGTTGTTGTTAAAGTTGTTAAGCCGCCGGAAGACGGTAAAAATCCTGAGGGAATTATTACGGAAATTATAGGTCATATCAATGACCCTGGGGTGGATATTCTTTCTATTATAAAACAATTTGAACTGCCACTTGATTTTCCTGATAATGTTTATAAGGAAATTCAGAATATCAGCGATGAGGTGATTTATTCTGACATAGGGGAAAGAAAAGATTTAAGAAATATTCTTATGGTTACTATTGATGGTGAGGATGCTAAAGACCTTGATGATGCTGTTTCAGCTCAAATACTTGAAAATGGAAATTTTAGGCTTGGCGTGCATATTGCTGATGTTTCTGAATATGTGAAAGAAAATAGTCCGCTTGACAAAGAGGCGCTTAAAAGAGGTACAAGCGTATATCTTGTGGACAGGGTTATTCCTATGCTGCCGCACAAACTTTCCAACGGAATATGTTCCCTTAACGAGGGAGTTGACAGGCTTGCTCTAAGCTGTATTATGGAAATTGACAAAAACGGAAAAGTTGTTTCTCACGAGGTATGCGAGTCGGTTATAAAAGTTGATAAACGTATGAGCTATACTATTGTAAACGATTTGCTTACAAATGATAATTCGGAGTATGTCAATGAATATGATGGTTTTATGGAAATGTTTAAAAATCTTGAGATGTTAAGAAATATTCTTCTTGAAAAAAGAATAAAGCGAGGCGCTGTTGAATTTGACTTTACAGAAGCCAAGATTATTTTGGATAAAAATGGTGTTCCTATTGACATAAAACCATATGAGAGAAATGTTGCTACAAGTATTATTGAGGAATGTATGCTTGTGTGTAATGAAACTATAGCTGAACAGTTTTTTTGGCTTGAGACGCCTTTTGTTTTTAGGTCGCATTCGGAACCGGACAGTGAGAAAGTACAAAAATTGTCAGAGTTTGTAGCTAAGTTTGGATATAAAATAAAAGGTTCATCAACCCATCCTAAATCTTTTCAAAAGGTTCTTTCGGAAGCAAAAAACACCCCGGAGGACGTTATAATTAACAGAGTTGTTCTGAGAAGTCTTAAACAGGCAAGATATACCGCTGAAAACGAAGGGCATTTTGGACTTGCCGCAAAATATTATTGTCATTTTACATCGCCTATAAGAAGATATCCTGACCTTGAGATTCATAGAATTATAAAAGAATATTTGAAAGGAGCTCTTAATGAGAAGAGAACCGTTGAACTGAGTAAAAAGGTTCCTGAAATCGCTAGAATTTCATCTGTTAGAGAAAGAACCGCGGAAGAAGCGGAAAGAGAAACTGATAATCTTAAAAAGGCGGAGTTTATGGCGGACAAAGTGGGACAATTTTTTGATGGCATTATTTCGGGTGTTACAAACTGGGGAATTTATGTGGAACTTCCGAATACTATAGAAGGGCTTATCGCTGTTAGGAATATGGAGGACGATTATTATATTTATGACGAGGAAAATTTAAGGTATATTGGAGAACACACACATAAGGTTTTCTCTCTTGGCGATAAAGTGAGGGTTAAAGTTTTGAGAGCCAATATTGAGGAGAGAAATATTGATTTTGAACTTGAGGAGAACTATTCAGAGAATGATAAGATTTATTTGAAAGAGGGTGAGTAGTATGCTTTCTAAGGTAATATCCGGCGCTCTGGCTGGAATTGACGGGTACATTGTTGAAACAGAGGTTGACATAAGTCAGGGACTGCCTTGTTTTGACCTTGTGGGGCTTCCTGATTCCGCTGTTAAAGAGTCTAAGGAAAGAGTGAGAACAGCTATTAAAAATTCAGGATATATTTCTCCTGTTAAAAGAATTACAGTGAATTTGGCTCCGGCGAATACAAAAAAAGAAGGACCGTCTTTTGATTTGCCTATTGCTGTGGGGCTGCTGGCCTGTAATGGTGTGATTAAAGCAGAAAGTCTTGAAAATATTTTTTTTACGGGAGAGTTATCTCTTGATGGAAGCGTTAAGCCGGTTTCGGGGGTTTTGCCGCTTGTTTACAGCGCTTTTAAAGAGGGAATAAGGAAATGCGTAGTTCCTTTTGAAAACGCTGAGGAAGCCGCTCTTGTGAGGGGTATGGAGATTATAGGCGTAAAATCTTTGAGAGAGGTTGCCGGATATCTTGAGGGAAAGTATATTGAACCTACAATTGTTGACGTTGATGAGCTTTTTTCCGAAAATAATTGTTCCTCGGAGTTTGATTTTGCTGATGTGAAAGGACAGGCTAATGTTAAAAGGGCATTGGAGATTGCCGCCGCCGGGCTTCATAATATTTTGATTATAGGCCCGCCGGGAACGGGTAAAACAATGATGGCTAAAAGAATACCATCGATTCTTCCAGATTTGAATTTTGAGGAGAGTATTGAGATTACAAAGATATACAGCGTTTCGGGATTGCTTAGAGAGAAAGGTTCCCTTGTGAGAACAAGACCTTTTAGGGCTCCTCATCATACAATATCAAATTCCGCTATGGTTGGAGGCGGTAGGATTCCTAAACCTGGAGAGGTGAGTTTATCTCATAATGGGGTGTTGTTTCTTGATGAGCTTCCTGAATTTAATAGAAATGTTCTTGAGGAGTTAAGACAGCCTCTTGAGGACAGATATGTTACTATTTCAAGAGTGAGCGGAACTATGACTTTTCCCGCTAATTTAATGGTTGCCGCTTCTATGAATCCCTGTCCCTGCGGTTATCACGGATATTCGGAAAAGTGTACTTGCTCTCAGAATATGATTAAAAAGTATGTGGGAAAAATAAGCGGACCTTTGCTTGACAGACTTGATATTCAGGTGGAAGCTTCAGCGGTGGAGTATGATGATTTAAGTGATACGGAAAGAGGAGAATCCTCGGCTGAAATAAAAAAAAGGGTTGCCGCTGCCCACGAAATTCAAAAAGAACGTTATAAAAATGAAAAAATTTATTTTAATTCCGCTCTTTCCGCGGCACAGATTGAAAAATATTGTACTCTTGGAAAAATGGAAAGGGACATTATTAAAAACGCTTTTGAGCGTTTTGACCTTAGCGCCAGAGTGTATCACAAGGTTTTGAAAATAGCAAGGACTATTGCTGATTTGGCTCAGTGCGAAAAAATTGATGTAAGACATATCTCGGAAGCTATTCAGCTTAGAAATCTCGATAGAAAATTTACATATTGATTTGGAGGAAATTCTATAATGTATAAAGAAAGTGATTATTTGATGTGGCTTTCGTGTATTGTTGATTTGGGTTCAGTCAGAGCGAATAAACTGCTTGGACATTTTGGCAGCGGAGAGGAAGTTTATAATGCTGATATTAATGAAATTTTAGAGGTTGTAAGCATATCGGATAAAATTGCCGATAGAATTGTTTCTTCGAGAGGCAATAGTATTATGGAAAAAAGACTGCGTCGTATGGAAAAGATGAATATTAAATTTATTGGCATTTCTGACAAATTATATCCATATATGCTTAAAGAAATTCAGGCGCCTCCTGTAGGACTTTATATAATTGGAGAATTGCCGGATGAAAATTTGCCGAAAGTGAGTATAGTTGGGTCAAGACAATGTTCAACATATGGTTCAAGTGTGGCGTATAATACGGCTTTTGAGCTTGCCGGGAACAATGTCGTTGTGGTGAGCGGAATGGCTTATGGAATTGATAGTATCGCTCATAAAGGCTGTTTGGATGGAAAAGGAAAAACTATAGCTGTTTTGGGAAATGGTGTTGATATTTGTTATCCGGCGAGTAACAGAGAATTGAGAGAAAGAATAATTGAGAATGGATGTGTTATGAGCGAATATCCTCCGGGAACAGAGGCTAAGGCGTATCATTTTCCTGTCAGAAATAGAATTATAAGCGGTCTTTCAGATGTTACTCTGGTGGTTGAGGCGGAAAAAAAAAGCGGAACTCTTATTACAGTGGGGCAGGCGCTTGACCAAGGCAGAGATATTTTTGCCGTTCCGGGAAATATTACAAGCCCTAAAAGTGAGGGAACAAACGACCTTTTAAGGCAGGGCGCTTATGTATTTACAAAAACCGAGGATATTTTGGAGGTTTTAAGAATAGAAACAACGGAAGATAATAAAATAAATAATAAAAATATTGAAAATACTCTTGCAACGGAAGAAAAATTGGTATATGATTGTATAGGTTTGGAACCGATTTCGGTTGACGAACTTCTTTTAAAAACAAAAAGTGAAATAAGTTCTTTGCAATATGCTTTGACTATACTTGAGATTAAGGGAGTTATTCGGAAAATTTCAGGTCAGAGGTATATAAGGACTTAAAATACACTTATTGAGGAGATGTTTTACTATAGGAAACACCGTGTCGGTATTTCCTATAATCCATAAAATATTTTTAGGGGGGTTATTATGAGTACTGCCAAAGCGACGAAAGCGAAAAAAAATCTCGTTATTGTGGAATCTCCCGCAAAGGCGAAAACGCTTAAAAAATTTCTGGGCAGCAATTATAAAATAGAAGCGTCTATGGGGCATATAAGAGATTTGCCCAAAAGTGAGATGGGTATTAATATTGAAGATGATTTTGAACCTAAATATATAACTATAAGAGGAAAAGGAGAACTTTTGGCAAAGCTTAGAAAAGAGGTTAAAAACGCTAATAAGGTTTATCTTGCTACTGACCCTGACCGAGAGGGCGAGGCTATAAGCTGGCATCTTTTGTACGCTCTTAAACTTGACAAAAGCAAAGCCTTGAGAATTACTTTTAATGAAATTACTAAAAACGCTGTTAAAAAATCAATTAAAGAGGCAAGAGATATTGATATGGACCTTGTAAACGCACAGCAGGCACGAAGAACCCTTGACAGGATTGTGGGGTATAAAATGAGTCCGCTTTTGTGGAAAAAGGTTAAAAAAGGACTTAGCGCTGGACGAGTGCAGTCGGTAGCTCTGCGGCTTATATGCGATAGAGATGAGGAAATTGAGAATTTTGTTCCGCAGGAATACTGGACTATTCAAGGGGAACTTAAAAATAAAGACGGTAAAAAATTTAAAACAAGATTTTATGGAAAGAACAGTAAAAAAATGGAGCTTCACTCGGCAGAGGAAGTTGCCGGCGTGCTTGATTCTATAAAAGGGAAGGATTTTATTGTTGATGAGGTTAAAAAGGGGACAAGAACGAAAAATCCCGGCGCTCCATTTACTACAAGCACCTTACAGCAGGAAGCCTCTAAAATTTTAGGTTTCGCATCAAATAAAACTATGAGAGTTGCTCAGCAGCTTTATGAGGGCGTTGATATTAAAGGTGAGGGCAGTGTTGGTATTGTTTCTTATATACGTACCGATTCTGTAAGAATTTCCGATGAGGCATATGAGGACGCCAAAGGTTATATTCTTTCTAATTTTGACGAGAGGTATATGGAAAAAGAAAGAAAGCAATATAAGACAAAGGGCAGAACCCAGGACGCTCATGAGGCTATTCGTCCGACGCTTGCTTCAAGAACTCCTGATTCTATTAAAGATTCACTTACAAACGAACAGTTTAAACTTTATAAACTTATATGGGAAAGATTTATAGCAAGTCAAATGTCTTCCGCTGTTTATACTACAATGTCGATTAAACTGAGTGTGGGAGAGTATTCTTTTAGGTCGAGCGGCTCGGTACTTAAATTTGACGGATATCTTGCTGTTTATAAAAAGAATGAGGAAAAAGAAGAGGAAGTTGTTATGCCGGAAGTTGAGGAAAAAGAAGTTGTTATAGCAGAAGCGATTATGGAAGAACAGCACTTTACTCAGCCTCCGGCAAGATATACAGAAGCTATGCTTATTAAAACCCTTGAGGAAATAGGTGTTGGCAGACCAAGCACATATGCTCCTACAATATCTATTATAACGTCAAGAGGTTATGTTACAAAAGAAAATAAAGCTTTTTATAAAACTGAACTTGGGGAAATTGTAAACGATATTGTTAAAAATAATTTTGAGAATGTCATTAATGTTGATTTTACGGCAGAAATGGAAAAAAGACTTGATGAGGTCGAGGAAGGCAAGGTTGAGTGGAAAGATATTATACGTGAATTTTATCCTACCTTTGAGAAAATGATTGAAACGGCAGAAGAAAAAATTGACGCTGTAGAGATTGAAGATGAAAAGACTGATGTTATATGTGAAAACTGCGGAAGTAATATGGTTATTAAATATGGACGCTTTGGAAAGTTTCTTGCTTGTCCGAAATTTCCGGAGTGCCGTAACACAAAGCCTTTTTATGAGGATGCGGAGGTAGCTTGTCCGGAGTGCGGCGGCAAAGTTTTTATTAAGAAAACAAAAAAAGGCAGAAAATATTATGGCTGTGAGAATTCTCCGGAATGTGATTTTATGTCTTGGAATAAACCTACAGGAGAAAAATGTCCTGAATGCGGAAGTTATCTTGTTGAAAAAGGAACAAAAAATGTAAGAATAGCGTGCGTTAATTCTGAATGCGGATATAGTATTCCAAAACCTGAGGAAGAAAAGCAGGAGGATTGATTATGGAAGATTTGTCTTTCTGTCTTGATAAAATTTTTAAAAGTATTCAAAATGTGTACTCTGAAAACGCTGTCTTTGAAAATGTTATTTCTTGTGTATCGTCATTGTTTGATGTTGATATAGTTTTTATTGACCGAAGGGGAAACATATTTAAAAAGTTAAAACGTGAAGATATAAATTCTTTGCGTTTTGACTATAAAAGGATTTTTACTAACGGATTTGATTATGATATAAATGAAATAAGTGAAACAAAGAATTATGAATATTTTGTCTATGGGTATTATGCTTTTGCCGCTCCTGTTGTTTTTGCCGGAAAAAATTTGGGAGTGGTGTTTGTGTATGGTAAAGAAATTTTTTCAAGAGAATGTATTATATGCGTTAAAAGTGTTTGTATGTTTCTCTCAGGTGTTATTTTTGGCCTTGAAAGGGATTTTGAGAGAAAGAAAAGCGAAAACAGGGAAATTGTGAGAAGCGCTTTTGGAACGCTCTCATATTCTGAATTTGAGGCAATTTTGGGTATTTTTGATGAGCTGAAATCTGACGAGGGTGTGCTTATAATGAAAAAACTTGGAGAAAGGCTTAATATTACACGCTCGGTTATTGTGAACGCTATTAAAAAAATTGAAAGCGCGGGGATTATTGAAAGCAGATCTCTTGGAATGAAAGGAACATACATAAAGGTTTTGAATAGAAGTATTTTTGATGAAATAAAAAAAATAAAAAAATAATTGATAAGCGTAAATTCGCGGGGGTTTTTCGCAAAATAATAAAAAAATTGCTAGATGTTTGTTTGTTCTCTTATTATTTTGATATAAATAAAAAAAATTTGAAAAAAGGTATTGACATTTGTTTTTTTGTATGGTAGAATATATTTTGTCGTTGGGGATATGAATTATTGTTAATGACATTATATACGCAGTTGTGGCGGAATTGGCATACGCGTTAGACTAAGGATCTAATGGTCCTAGACCTTGGGGGTTCGAGTCCCCCCAACTGCACTTAATACGCACGAGTGGCTCAGTGGTAGAGCATCGCCTTGCCAAGGCGAGGGCCGCGGGTTCGAATCCCGTCTCGTGCTTATATTTTATAGGGTTGTCGCCAAGCGGTAAGGCACAGGGTTTTGATCCCTGCATTCGCAGGTTCGAATCCTGCCAGCCCTGCTTTGTTTTTTTTGATGGGCTATCGCCAAGCGGTAAGGCAACGGATTCTGATTCCGTCATTCGCAGGTTCGAATCCTGCTAGCCTAGCTTATTTGGAAGTATCAGCAGAAGTGCTGATACTTTTTTATGTACAAAGGAACGTAGGAAAATAAAAAATTGACAGATATAGTAATTACGCGGTGTTTCCTTAAATAATTTTTTTCTAACTTTTAAACTGTAATTACTATAGTGAAAGAACTTAAAAAGAAGTAAAAAAATTTATTTTAACGTGAGTTCGATGAAATTTTATAATTATTGGAACCTTTTTTTATCGAAACGGGAACGCTTTCCCGATAAAAAGGTTCCAAACCTCCAAAAATGCTCCCCACGAGTTAAAACCTTGCGGCTCTGCCTCAAACTCCGCAAACATAGTCAGTGCTTTTGGCTTTGCCAAAAGCTGGCTTACGCCGTCCGCACTTCTTTGCGGCACATATTAAAAAAAGTTTGACAAAAACTTTTGTGCGAAACTACGTTTCGCTGAGTTTTATCGTAATTTCTTGTCGAACTCACGTTATTTTACCGTTATTCAAGTTCTTTCACTATATACTGTCTATATAATAAATTTTTTAAGTACAGATATGAAAATATCCATATCAAGAGGTTTGGCAATATGGGCATTCATTCCATTTTTTAACGCGGCCTCTTTATCTTCTTCTAAAGCATTTGCTGTCATAGCAATTATAGGCAGGCTTTTAACGTCTTTTCTTGGAAGACGCCGAATTGTTCTTGTAGCTTCATACCCATCCATAATTGGCATTTGTACATCCATTAAAATCGCGTCATAATAATTTTCTTCAGCGTTTTCCATAATTGTTACGGCATCTGTTCCGTCTGGAGCGGTGTCTACAATAAATCCTGACTCTTCTAAGATTACTTGTGCTATTTCACGGTTTAACTCAATATCTTCAACTAGAAGAATACGTTTTCCGCTGAAATCAGCTAAAGTCCATTCGGGGACGTCTTCTTGTTTTTCCAGAAGGTTATTTGTGGCAAGCAATACCATTTTTAAATCGGACATAAACATAGGTTTGGCGCAAAAAGCGGTAACTCCCGCTGATTTTGCCTCGGCTTCGATATCTGACCAGTCATATGCTGTTAAAATGATAATGGAAGCCTCATTGCCGACGATTTCTCTGATTTTTTTAGCTGTTTCCGCTCCGCTGAGTTCGGGCATTTGCCAATCAATAATAAAAGTGTGATAGGAATCTCCCTCTTTGTATGCGTTTTTCGCAAGGGATATGGCTTCTTTGCCGGAAGTTGTCCATTCGGAGCGTAAACCTATCTGTTTTAGCATTCGGCAGACGCTGTCACAATTATTAATATCATCATCTACAACCAGGGTTCGAAGACCTTCCAGTTCTTTAATCTGTGTGTCTGTTTCTTCTATGTTCTGTAATTTTAAGCTTAATTCAACAGTAAATGTGCTTCCTTTGCCAAGTTCGCTTTCAACGTTAATGGTTCCGTTCATCATCTCTACAATATTTTTAGTAATTGCCATACCAAGTCCTGTTCCTTGAATTCCGCTCTGTGTTACTGTGGATTCACGTTCAAAGGGTTCAAAGATATGTTCTACAAAATCAGATGACATTCCAATACCAGTATCTTTAATTATAAATATGTAATCGCCATATTTGTGCTTAAATGTGGATTTTTGAATAATTCTAAATGAAATTTTGCCTCCGGCAGGCGTATATTTTACAGCATTGCTTAATAAATTGATAAATACCTGATTTAATTTTAATGGGTCGGCTATGATATCTTCATTTGAAACATCAAATGTATCAATAGACAATTCAAGCTGTTTTGCCTTAATTTGGGGCTGAATAATATTTATTAGATTATGTATTAGCTTGGAAATGTTGCATATCTGTTCTTTTATCTGAACTTTTCCGCTTTCAATTCTGCTCATATCAAGAACATCATTAATTAGGCTAAGAAGATGATTGCTGGAGGAAAGAACTTTTTGCAGGCAATCTAAAACTTGTTCTTTATTGTCGATATGGTTTATAGCGATAGTGGAAAATCCTATAATGGCGTTCATAGGGGTGCGGATATCGTGGGACATATTGGACAAGAATGTGGTTTTAGCCCTGTTGGCGTGCTGTGCTTGCATAAGCGCGTCCTGAAGCGCCTGAGTTTGTTCTTTCTGCTTTTTGACCTGCTCTGTAATATCTTTTGATATTACCATAGCCATAATGTCGCCTGTATCTTCATCTTTGGTCATAATGAAAGACTGTCGAACACATATCTGATTTTGTTCAAAAGCAACTTCCCAATATTCAACGCTAACTTCTCTGTCACCTTGTTTGAAGCATTTAAGCAAATTCTCTATATTTACGGCGGCGGAGTAACTTTCTATAGACTCCTCCATAATAAACTGTTTCCACTTTTCAAAAAACTCGGAGGCTTTGCACGGAGGTTTTAATCCTATTTGTTCAAGAAATGATATACGGCGATCGCCTATAATTCTAATAATATCCTGTTTAATAAGGTCTTTGGTTAGGTTAAATTCAAAGCTGTGGGAATAGTTTGACATAATTGCTATTTGATATTGCCTTTCCTTTCGGTTAGCACGCGACCTTTCTTTTTGTATACGTAATTCTTTTTCTTTTAACTCAGTTATATTTTGACGGATAACCAGAAGTTTTGTAACTTTATTATTTTTTCTTTCTAAACATACAAAATTCATATGCTCCCATTCGGTACATCCGTTTCTTGTTACTTGACATTCATACCGTAAGTCATTGTGATCTTCCATAGCAGAGATAATGGCGTTTTTATCCATAAAATCAACAAAGTCCTGCCGCTGTCTGTCTTTTATGAAAGACGCTAAATAAACTACAATATCATTGTATTTTCCGCTGTCTGCTATTTCTTCGTATTCAGGTTTTGTTCCCGCTAAATAGTGATATGTATCTTCCTCAAAATCAACCATAGCGAATCTTGAAAATAATGTGTTGACGCCGCTTATGATATATCCCATTTCTTGATTTTCTATTTCTAATTGTCTGTGTTTATGTCTGGTGTGAATAAGAATTATAGTAATGCAGACAATAAACAGAGTTATAAGAATGGCTTCTAGCTGGATTCCAGCAAGGTTTTCTTCCGCAATCATTCGTTGGGTAATATTTTTGGGAAATGCTTGTACAAAAACGTAATGATTTTTTGGAAGGTATGTAATACAGATATTGTCTGTTTTTGTTGAGGAATTACATACAAAGGCACCAGAACTCCCGTTATTAAATATTTGCCTAACTTGATTGGCGTCAGGTTTGTCAATTATGCCTGTTTCTGTCAAAGTATCAATAATGTGGTTTTTATAAGTAATATCGTTAGAACTGGCAATCACTCTGCCGTCTGGAGAACAGAGAAATGTTTGTGCTTCTTCTCCGAAATATGTGGCGGCAAGCATATTTTTTAAGTATTCTTTAGATGAAAATGTTCCTTGCAGTACGCCTATAGTTTGGCCTTTGAATTGGATGGGAGCGTAAAAGCATACTATTGTTTCATCAAAAAATTGAGCGTCGAATATAATCTCGATACCGCTGTTTCCGTTGACGCCGTCATTATAGAAATTTTGCGATGTTACATTTGATGTATGTCCGTCGGAGGCATAGTTTATACCGTTAATGGTTGTAAACATAACGGCGTCAAACTGGGTGGTTTCTTCCATTTTTTTTAGCATACTTGTTGTAATTACAGGTTCAGTCAAGCCTTCTCCTATGAAATATGCGTATGTATTAATTTCATTTAAGGCATTATTAAATTTATCGTCAATTTGCTTGGCTTTCATTTGTGCGGAGTCTGCGGCATAGTCTTTGTTTTGCTCTTCTGTATGTTTGCTGTTTTGTGTTGTGAACCAAAAAAACAAAAGGATAATGGCAGCTAAAACAAAAACGGCACAAATAATTTCTTGAAAAAATTTTTTGTTTTTCATATTTATCTCCTTATATTTTTAGATTTAGAGTGAAACGATTTTAACCGCTCAAAGAAGTTATTTTACTATTTTGCTCTAAAAGTTTTATAAATTGCCATATGATATATAATTTTGAGTTTTTAATTGATTATAAATTACTAATTTTATTATATCAGTTTGACAATTAAAAAACAATATTTTTTGGCGTATTTGAAGTAATACATATATGTGTTAAATTGATCTTGCCGCATTTTTTTAACAGCGAAACGAAGTTTCGCATAAAAGTTTTTGTCTCGCTTTTTTCAAAAAGCGAGTGGGTTTGGGCAAAGCCCAAAGATTTTAATATTCAAAGGGCATTTTTAACTTTGTCTTGACCTGCTTGATTTAAAATGATAAAATTATTTTTGTATATTAAGTTGCGAAGGTGGATTTTAATTATGAATAAAAAATTGGATTTGCCTAAAATATGGCGAAACTGTACTTTGTTTTTTCTTTTTGCGACATGGCTTGTTATTGTGTTTGTTTTTAAAGCGTCTGCCTGGTATATTATTCCAGTTTTTATAGTATATCTGATACTTAACGCTATAGCTTTTAATTCTTATTTCTTAGGAATGGTTGGTACTTTTTTCCTTGCTTCGGGAAAGCATAAAAAAGCTTTTGAGTATTATAAAAAGGCTATTGATAAAAAAACTAAGAATGTGGGCGCTCTTTATGCTTATGGGGTTGAAATACTTAAAGAGGACGGCAAGGCGGACGAGGCTTTGAAACACCTTGAGAGAGCAAGGAAAATTAACGCTAAAATGAATTTTGATAAGAATATACGTCTTGCTATAAGCAGCTGTTATTGGGTGAAAAATGATATTGATAGGGCCATTAATACCCTAGAAAGCCTTATTTCTGATTATTCTTATCTTAATGCTCATGTTTATACTACTTTGGGTTATTTTTACATACTTAAAGAAGATTATGACAAAGCTATGGAATATTCTAAAAAGGCTATTGACGATAATAATGAGCACTCGGCAGCGTGGGATAATGTTGGTCAGATTTATTTTAGACAAAATAATTTTGAGGACGCTAAAACAGCGTTTCTTAAAGCGCTTAAATATAAAGAAACTATGGTGGACAGCCTTTATTATCTTGGAGTTATATATGAGGAGGAAGGAGATTATGACAAAGCTTTTGAGTATTTTTCAAAAGCTAAAAAGTGTAATGTTTCCACTCTTAATACTGTGACTATGGAACAAATTTTAGAAAAATATAAGAAATATGATGATACAGAAGAGTAGTAAACGGAGGTTATTGAAAGAGTCTGTTATTGATTTATGACAAAAAACTGTTTGAAAAAATGGTTTTTTGTCTTTTTTTATGACTTTTAAATTATTTACAATATTGTTATAATATATAGTGAAAGAACTTGAATAACGGTAAAAAAATATTTTACGTCCGCTTGCGGCAAAAGTCGGTAAGCGAATTGTGAAGCACTTCGCAGACTTTTGAGTAAAATAAATTTTTTTACTTCTTTTTAAGTTCTTTCACTATACTAAGGGAAACACCGTGTAATTTAAAAAATTATTTTTAATATTCTTTGCGCGGTGTTTCCTAAGAAATATTTTATATTATTTTTTTGGAGGGATTTTTTTTGCGAAGAATGAGAGAACTAATTGAATTGCTTAATAAGGCGGCTAAGAGTTATTATCAGGATAATAACTCTATTATGTCTGATATGGAATATGACAGACTTTATGATGAACTTGAAATTCTTGAAAAAACAGAGGGGATTGTTTTGTCTGACAGTCCGACAGTAAGAGTTGGATATGAGGTGCTTGGAAACCTTGAAAAAGTTAGGCACGAATCTAGAATGCTGTCTTTGGATAAAACTAAAGATGTTGAAAAACTTAAAGAATTTTTGGGAAATAATAAAGGTGTTTTGTCTTGGAAACTTGACGGACTTACTGTTGTTTTAAAATATAAAAACGGAGAACTTTTTCAGGCTTTGACAAGGGGAAACGGGGAAGTTGGAGAGGATATTACCCATAACGCCAGGGTTTTTAAAAATATTCCACTTAAAATAAATTATGAAAATGAACTTGTTTTGAGAGGCGAAGCTGTTATTTCTTTTAAGGATTTTGAAATAATAAATGAAACCCTTGATGAAAATGAGAAATATAAAAATCCAAGAAATTTGTGCAGTGGTACAGTAAGACAGCTTAATAGTGAGATTGCCGCTAAAAGAAATGTCTGCTTTATAGCTTTTTCTCTTGTTTCTGAGGTTGACGCAGATTTTAATGATTCTAAGAATGAAAAAATGAAATGGCTTGAAAGTATTGGATTTCAAATTGTGGAAAGCAAACTTGTTGATTCTGACAGCGTTGAGGAGGCTGTTTTTGATTTTGAAAAAAATGTTGGTATGAACGAGTTTGCCTCAGATGGTCTTGTATTGACCTATGACAGTGTTAGTTTGAGCGAGTCTTTGGGAACTACCGCTAAATTTCCTAAAGATTCTATAGCTTTTAAATGGAAAGACGAAACAGCGGAAACTACTTTGACCAACATTATATGGAATACTTCTAGAACCGGGCTTATTAATCCTATTGCCGTATTTGAGCCTGTTGAACTTGAGGGAACTACAGTTAATAAGGCAAGTCTGCATAATTTAAGTATTGTTGAAAATCTTGAACTTGGTATCGGCGACAGAATAACCGTTTATAAGGCTAATATGATAATTCCGCAAGTGGCGGAGAATATTACTAAAAGCAATACATTTGAAATTCCTGAAAAATGTGCCGTATGCGGAGGAGAAACTCAAATTGTGAAAATGAAAGATGGAAAGGCTCTTAAATGTATAAATTTGAACTGTGACGCTCAGGCTGTTTTGAGAATTGTTCACTATTCATCAAGGGACGCTCTTAATATTGAGGGTTTTTCAGAAGCAACAGTTGAGAGATTTATAAAAAAAGGATTTATTAAAAATTATACAGGCATTTACAATATTAAGGATTTTAAAGAAGATATTGTAAAAATGGACGGATTTGGAGAAAAATCGTACTCAAATATTATAAACGCTATTGAAAAGTCTAAAGATACAGGTCTTGAGAATTTTATTTATGGTCTGGGTATTGATAATGTGGGACTTAGCAACGCTAAATTGCTTTGCGGAAAGTTTGACTATGATTTTGACAGAATTATAGCCGCTTCTTTTGACGAACTTGTTGAAATTGATGGTTTTGGTGAAGTTATAGCTGATTCTGTAAAAAAATATTTTGAAAATGAGGAAAATGTTGCTCTTGCTAAGAAGGCTTTATCATTTTTGAAAATTAAAATACCAGAGAAAAGTGAAGAGGAATCTGCTCTTTTTGGAAAGACTTTTGTTATTACAGGAGATGTCAGTCACTATAAAAACAGAAAGGAGCTTCAAAAGGAAATTGAAAGTCTTGGCGGAAAGGTTACATCGAGCGTTACGGGAAAAACAAATTATCTTATTAATAATGATATTATGTCAAATTCATCTAAAAATAAAAAAGCCAAAGAACTTGGCGTTGAGATAATTACTGAAGAACAATATATTGAAATGATTGGAAAGTGATTGAAAGTCCCCAAAGTGCCGGTCCCTTATTTTGACACCTAGTAAGTGTCAAGTGGGTTTCCGCATTAAAGCTTCTGCCATCCTCTGCCCAAAGGGAATTAGCTTGAGGCCCGGCATAATCTTTAATTAAGGAATCCCGTATTAGAAATGTAGGTTCAAAATAGTAGGTTAACGAACACTTCAGGGTAATAAATAAATTTATAATGTAATTATAATATATTATTTGTTTATATTCAATAGTTTATTCAAAAGTTTTAAAAATATTTATATAAAAACAGATTTTGTTGTGATTTTATTTAATTTTATTTGGATTAAATGTAATTTTATGGTAATATTGTGTGTTTTAATGTTTTTTAGCTTTGTAATTTTAAAGATTTTCTATTATAAAATGAGTTCAATGAAATTTTATAATTATATGTGAAATTATAATTGTGCGGTGCTGTTTATAAAAAATGTGAGTTTAATAAAAATATGAGTTGTCTTTGACTTGCAAATTTGTATATTTTTTTGTATAATGTAAATATAATAAATAAATATTGTACAAAAATAAACAAAATATACTAAGGAAAGGAAAATATTAACATAAAATATTTTATGTTGATGGGTTAAAAGAAGATATTTTCTTTTGGCTGGGTGTTTAATTTATGAAAGCTATTATATTGGTTGCGGGATACGCTACAAGATTATATCCATTGACTTTGAATACTCCTAAGGCTTTGCTTCCTATTGGGAAAAGACCTATTATTGATTATATTACTGATGAGATTAACACTATTGATGAGATTGACGAGATATTTGTTGTTTCTAATCATAAATTTGCCGATGACTTTTTTAAATGGGCGGAAGAAAAAAATAACTTTAAAAAAATTACGGTTATTGACGATGGAACAGAAACAGAAGAAACTCGAAAAGGTGCGATAGGTGATATTTTATTTACCATTAGAGAAAAAAATATTGATGATGATTTAATGATTATAGCTGGAGATAATTTCTTTACTTATAAGCTTAAAGATTATTATGATTATTTTAAAACTGTAGGAAAAGACTGCGTATGTATTAAAGAATTTGAGGATAGAGAAATGCTTAAACATTTTGGCGTTGCTGTTTTAGATGAAAATAACAGAGTTATTGATTTTCAGGAAAAACAGGAAAATCCTCCTTCAAACAAGGTTGTTTATGCTACCTATATTTATAAACGGGAAACTATTCCTTTATTTGAGAAATATATTGAACAAGGAAATAAACCCGACGCTCCCGGGTATTTTATTCAATGGCTGTTTAAGATAAAAGATTTGCGTGCTTATGAAATTTTGAATGGAGATTGCTTTGATATTGGAACGCATAAAGCTTATGATGAGATAAGAGAAAATTTTAAAAATTTATGATTTTGAGAAACTGCTGTTTATAGTAATTACACTTTAAAGGTTACAAAAAAATAATTTTACTTGCACGGGCTGCAAATTGCTTCGCAATTCGCTTATCGCCCAGCAGTACTTACGCACTCGTAAAATATTTTTTGTTATAATTTAAGTGTAATTACTATATTTGGTATTTTTAATGTATTAGACTTCTTGCGAAATCACAAAATTACGTCAGCTCAATAAAAAAATATTTCATTCAATATTTTAGCGAAAGGCGTTTTGCTCTTTAAACGCCGAAAGCGTTAATAAGTATTGAATTAAATATTTTTTTAGAGCAATAATCGATGTAAATGCGAAATTTCGCAATAAGTCTATTGATTATTTTTGTTTTGGATTGGGGAAGATGTATGCTATGAAAAAAATTTA
>CAOJPS010000025.1 GCA_948441255.1 uncultured Eubacteriaceae bacterium
AAGTGCGGTCGGCTGGGGCCGATTTTTGGCGAAGCCAAAAACACTGACTAGCGAGCGGAGTCCCCGGCAGAGCCTCAAGGTTTTTAACGCTCAAAGAGCATTTTTGGGGGTTTGGACCCTTTTTGCGATAGAAAAAGGGTCCAATTAAATATAAACTTCATCAAACTCACGTTAATTTATGCGGTGTTTCCTTATATTTTTTAACAAAAACCATAGGCTGGTTCAATATTATTTGAACCAGCCTATGGTTTTTGAGAGTTTTATTTAACTATTTCATCCAAAAAACTTGTTCCCTCTAAATCTCCATTTATCCGCAAATATTCAGCTACAGTAGCAGATAAATCCGAATATGTTAAACGTGTTTTTATATTTTTTGAAAGCGTTCTTTTTCCATATCCAATAAGAAAAACATATTCTCTTGAATGGTCAGTGCTTGAGGTTGTCGGGTCACAGCCGTGATCTGCTGTTATAAATAAAATATCATCTTCTTTCAACGCGTTTAAAATGTCCGGAAGTTTATCGTCAAAATATTCAAGAGCTTTAGCAAAACCTTCAACATCATTTCTGTGGCCGTAAAGCATATCATAATCCACAAGATTTGTAAATATTATTCCGCTAAAATCCTCTTTTAAATATTTTATTGTTTGTTCTATCCCATCAGCGTTGTTTGTAGTATGAACCGAATGAGTTATTCCTCTGTTACAAAAAATATCCTCTATTTTTCCTACCGCTTTTACGTCAAATCCCTGTTCACTGGCATAATCAAGAAGTGTTTTTGATATAGGCGGCAATGAAAAATCTTTTCTGTTTTTTGTTCTTATATAATTTCCAGAGGTTCCCGTAAAAGGTCTTGCTATTACTCTCGCCACACCATTAACACCTGTTAAAATTTTTCTTGCCTTTTCACACATTTCATAAAGTTCATTAACAGAAATTATATCTTCGTGAGCCGCTATCTGAAAAACGCTGTCCGCTGAAGTATACACAATAGGAAAACCTGTTTTTATATGCTCATCGCCAAGTTTATCAATTATTTCAGTTCCCGAGGCAGGATAATTAGCGAGAGTTTTTCTTCCTATTTCCCCCTCAAATTTATCCATAATCTCTTTTGGAAATCCTTTGGGATAAGTAGGAAAAGGTTTATCAAGCCAAATTCCTGATATTTCCCAATGTCCTGTAGTGGTATCCTTACCAGCTGAATGTTCCGCCATTTTACCGTAAAATCCCTTTGGATTTTCTGCTTTCTCATATAAATTTTCACAGTCAATATTTCCAAGACCCAATAAGCACATATTTTTAAGCTGTAACGAAGGAATCTTCTTTTTTATATTCATAAGAGTATTGCTTCCACAATCATTATACTTGTCGGCATCCGGCAATTCTCCTATCCCTACACCGTCAAGAACTATTATTATCGCTCTTTTCATAAATCAACCTCCTATTACTTTAATTATTGTTTTCGTTTCAGCAGGCGGCTTGTCAGACACAAATATTGAAGATGCCAGTATTTTCAAAGCATTATTGCATCTTTCTTCCGTTTCGCCATAAATTTCAGCGATAATTTCTCCTTCCGTAATTTTATCTCCCAATGAATGTTTTAACACTATACCAGCGCCATAATCTATCTTGTCTGTTTTTCTCCTTCTTCCTGCTCCTGTTTCCAAAGAAGCCCTGCCAATGTCATATGTGTTCATAGAGTATATATATCCCGAATTCCAAGCCCTTAGAACCTCTTTGCGTTTAGCCTTGGGCAAAAGAGAATAATTCTCTGTTATTTCAGGATTTCCACTTTGGAGAGCTATAAGCTGTCTGAATTTCTCTATACCTTTTCCATTGTTTATATTTTCCTCAAGCATATCAGAAGCTTCTTTCTTAGTTTCACAAATACCGCCCAAAACAAGCATATAACTCCCAAGTTCAATAGAAACTTCTTTAAGCCGCCCTTTCAAATTTCCCTTCAATACCTCTATAGCCTCAATTACCTCAAAGGAGTTTCCTATATTTTTTCCAAGAGGCTGATTCATATCCGTTATAAGAGCAATTACCTTTTTATTCACATTTCTGCCTATGGCAACCATTGTTTCCGCCAGCTTTTTGGCAGATTCATAATCTTTCATAAAAGCGCCGTTTCCGCATTTCACGTCTAAGACAAGAGCGTCACACCCAGCGGCAATTTTTTTACTCATTATACTGCTTGCAATCAAAGGCATACTTTCAACAGTTCCTGTCACATCGCGAATGGCGTATAATCTTTTATCAGCAGGCGCGAGATTTTCTGTTTGCCCCATTATCACTATGCCATTATTTTTAACAAGTTTCATTGCCTCTTTATTTGAAATCTCAGCATTAAACCCAGGAATCGACTCAAGTTTGTCAATAGTTCCTCCTGTATGACCAAGTCCTCTCCCAGACATTTTCACAACAGGAAGTCCGCAGGAAGCTGTTAGCGGAGCAAGTATAAGAGTTGTTGTGTCAGCAACACCTCCCGTACTGTGTTTATCCGCCTTTATTCCTTCTATTTCGGAAAGATTCAATACCTTTCCCGAATTTGCCATTGCCATCGTCAAATCGGAAGTTTCTTTTTCCGACACTCCATTTAAAAACATAGCCATTAACATAGCCGAAATCTGATAATCCGGAAAATTGTCATCTGTCAAACATTCCACAAAATAGTTTATTTCTTCTGTAGAAAGGACATTTTTATCTCTTTTTTTTATTATTAAATCCACAAAATTTTTATTCATAATCAAAACTTCCTTTTTATTCAGCAAAACAAACGTATATTATAAATTTACGCAAGACTTAAAGCTATGTTTATCATATTTGTAAAAGATGTTTCCCTTTCTTCCGCTGTTGTAGCCTCATTCGTCAATAAATGGTCTGACACTGTAAGTATACATAAAGCATTCGCTTTATATCTTGCGGCATTCATATACAATGCGGCAGATTCCATCTCTATGCCAAGAACGCCCATTTTCTTCCACTTTTCAACAGATGTGGAATCATCGCTGTAAAAAGCGTCATCACATAAAATATTTCCTATGTGAACATTTTTTATTCCAAGTTTGTCCGCGGATTTCTTTGCCTTGTCAAGCAATTCCCAGCTTGCGGCAGGGCTATACACTCCCGGTAAACAAAATTGACTTCCAAAATTAGATGTAGTCGATGAACTCATTCCAAAAATTATGTCATAAACTTTTATATTTTCCTGAATCGCTCCGCAAGAGCCTATTCTTATCAAATTTTTGACGCCAAATACATTAATTAACTCGTGGGAATATATACCCATACTTGGAACGCCCATTCCCGTACCCAAAACAGAAATTTTCTTTCCTCCAACTGTTCCTGTGTATCCAAGTGCCCCACGCACTTTATTAAATTGAACAGCATTTTCAAAAAAACTCTCGGCAATAAATTTTGCTCTCAAAGGGTCTCCCGGAAGAAGGATTGTTTCAGCAATCTCCGCTGTTTGATTAATATGCGGTGTATTTATCATTTTGTACACTCCTTTCTAATAAATCACCTTGTGGTGAAGTTCTGTCAATTTACCCGGCTCAAGAACTATTGGCTCCTCATCAACAGAAATCCATAACGTCATTGAAGACGGATTATAAACCATTGTACAATCAGCCGAAAACCTCAAATTGCTCAAAGCGTTCATATAGTCTACTATCTCTATATTAGTAGCATACCATATATCATCTTTGCCAGAGAGCATTTCACAAAAGTTTTCAATCAAATCCCAATTATCATCTCTTTCAAACTCAATACTATGACCCCAGACATACATAAGGTGAGGTCTATTTTTATAAGGCTGTTCCAAAAATTTTTGTCCAAGTTCCAAAAGGTTTTCGTTGTGATGGCAAGTTCCTTTCCATCTCAAAAAATCCTGAGGCATAGAAAAATTTTTATGAGTTTCAACAACACGGCAATATTCTATCCCTGTGGCCTTCAATATATCAACAACAAGGTCACTGTACAGACCATTTGGATAAGACATTCCTCTTACAGGATAGCCAACTAATTTTTCAAGTATCATTCTGTCCTTTAAAACTTGCTGAACCACATTTTCACGAGGGGATATACTCAAAGACTGATGAGTCAGGCCGTGTGCTGAAACTTCGTGATTTTTATACAAAGTTTTCACTTCTTCAGGCTCTATTCTTTCAGGACGAGGAAGATATCCTCCGTTTATATGGAATGTTCCTCTAATCCCATATTTGTCAAATATCTCAACCAATTTTCTGTCCTGGACTTTTCCATCATCATAACTCATTGTTAAAACTTTTCTTTTATTATTTGGAAATCTGTCAAAATTAATCATTAGTTTACCTCCATTATTTAATTAATCCATTTCCTTTAGGAAACACCGCACAAAGGATATTAAAAATAATTTTTTAAAGTTAAAATTTCCGTTATCGTGTCATTTTTCAAGAAAAATAACACTATCACTTCAATTTTTTTAAAAAATTATTTTTATTTTTTGAATTATACGGTGTTTCCTTTACTTATCGTAAATTTATGCCTATAATAAGATTATATACTTTATTTTAACGAATTTCAAATAGTTTGGAGTGATTTTTTTGAATAATTTAAAATGCGGAGCAATTATTGTAGCCGCGGGAAAAGGCAAACGAATGGGCGGCAATATTTTAAAACAATATATCAGCATAGACGGAATACCCATTTTAGCCAGAACATTGTTATGCTTTCAAAACAGTAAATCTATTGATAATATTGTTGTTGTAACAGGAAAAAATGAAATTGACTTTTGCGAAAAAGAAATCATTGAAAAATTTAATATAACTAAAGTCAGCTATGTTATTGAGGGAGGAGAAGAAAGGCAGGAATCTGTTTTTAAAGGCCTTAGCGTTTTAGATAAAAATACAGATATAGTGCTTGTTCACGATGGAGTAAGACCTTTTGTCAAAGAAAAATATATTGATAAAATAATAACAGATACATCCAAATTTGGAAGCTGTGTTTTAGGTGTACGCATTAAAGACACAATTAAAATCTGCGATAATGAAAACATAGTAGAATCTACTCCTAAAAGAGAATACTTATGGGCAGCGCAAACACCTCAGGCGTTCCAATACAATTTAATTATGAAAGCTCATAAAAAAGCGGTTGAAGATAATTTTATAGGAACCGATGATTCTATGCTTGTAGAGAGAATAGGATATAAAGTCAAAATAACCGAAGGTGATTATGACAATATAAAAATAACAACCTCAGAAGATTTAATTTTCGGAGAAGCCATCGTAAAAAAATTAAATAAAGCGTAATAAACGTACGTTATATAAATTCAATCTACAGCGTATCTGAAAACTGATAGCTTATGATAGTTTTCAGATACGCACTAAAAAAATACCGTGTTTTCAAATTGGACTGCTATAAAAAACCGGTGTTTTCTACACTATAACAATAGGTTTTGTATATTCCGAGTTTCTTTCTTTTGTTGTATTTATATAATATAAATCCGAAGATTGAATTTCTTTTTTTAAAAGAAGATATTCTTTATCAGAAAGAATTTTCTCCGCTGATTTTACGCTTGTTATTACAGGAACCGCCGATTTTTTTGTAAGTTCCGCTAAAAGTTCTTTTTTATCTTTTCTAAACCCAAGTACCCGTATATAAGGTAATCCTGTTTTCAAATACGGAAAAACATCTGTTTTTTTTATATCAAGTATTATATGCAAAAGAGCGTGTCTAAGTTTTGACATTGTATAGCGTTTAGTTTTTAACACAGTAAGAAAAGAGTCCATTGATTTTTCGGTCGAAAATTTTAAAATTCTGTTTTCAAGCCCCTCTGTTACATCAAGTATATCAGAAAGCTCCTTTTTCGATTTTGTCCTTAAAATATAATCCAGTATTGGCATATAATCCTCAATATTAGGACAATTTTTCAATTCATCAAAAACCATTTCCCAAATATTTTTTGGTATTGCTTTTTTTATTTTTTCAATTAAATTCATATTTTTTGAATTATTTATTTTAAACTCTGATATAGCTTTTCTAATCGCGTAAGCGGAAACAATTTCCGTTTCCATTTCAGAAGAATAAAAATCGCTGTCTTTTCTTTTTATTGCTACTGGTTTTATCTTACTTTTTAAAGCTTTCAACGTTTTTATATATTCAAGAGCAAGGATATTATTAGGCATATTCAAAGACGATAAATCTTTTAACAAATGCTCTGAATTATTTTGTTTTAAATATTCCGATAATGCCGTTTCTCTCGCTTTTGGATAATTAACTCCTTTTGAAAGTTCCGCTGATAAAATACTTTTAAATTCTATAGGTTCTTTGAAAAGAATTTCCGAAATATTTTCCATAAAATTTAAGTTTTCCGTTTCAACCCCAAAACAAACATAATCAATTATATTCGCCTTATCCAATAAATCCACAGCGCCAAAAGCAAATATATCAGCGCTGGCTGTAGCAAAAGGAACCGGAAGTTCCAGCACCATAGACGCTCCATTCAAAAGCGCCGACTTTGTTCTTATCTGTTTATTTAATATAGCCGGTTCACCTCTTTGTGTAAAATTTCCGCTCATAATTACAATACAATTTTCCGAACCAATCTTTTCCTTTGATTTGGCAATATGATAAAAATGTCCATTGTGAAAGGGGTTATATTCAGCAATTATACCAAAATTCATTATCGTATCTCCCAATTTTTAAAATTTTTTTCAAAATAATATCGACATATTGCTATTAATTATGTATAATATAAGATACAGTAAATAATGTCAATATGATATTGTTTATTTTTCGTAAGAATTAGGAGTGATTACATAGTATGGAAGATAATATAAGCAATAAGGAATTTAAACTCATTCAAGAATATATTAAGAATAACTATGGCATTCATTTGGGAGAAGAAAAAAAATCTCTAATATACTCAAGATTAAGGTCTATTCTTGTTGAAAAAGGTTTTGAGAATTTTACGGAATATTACGAGTATCTTATTTCTGACAAAACTGGGCAGGCTGCCATTGTTTTTATTGATAAAATGACAACAAATCACACATTTTTTATGAGAGAGGTCGACCATTTTTATTATTTCAGGGATACTGTCCTTCCTTTCATAGAAGATACTGTTGGTGACGGTGATTTAAGAATATGGTGCGCTGGCTGTTCTTCGGGCGAGGAGTCATATACTCTTCAAATGTTTATGACCGACTATTTCAGAAACAGCAAAAAAAATTGGAATATCGACCTTTTAGCAACCGATATTTCCACCACGGTTCTTACAAAAGCTTCAAAAGGCATATATACAAATGATCAAGTTAAACCCCTTGATGAAAAATGGAAAAAAAATTATTTTAAACAGTATGACGCTAATAACGTTATTGTAACAGATGAAATTAAAAATAAGATAATTTACAGAAAATTTAACCTTATGGAACCTAATTTCCCTTTTAAAAAGAAATTTCATGTTATATTTTGCCGTAACGTTATGATTTACTTTGACAATAAAACTAGAGATGCCCTTGTCAAAAAATTTTATGAAGCCTCCGCGAAAGGAGCTTATTTATTTATAGGTCATTCAGAATCACTTAATAATTCCGATACAAAATATAAATATGTTATGCCCGCTGTTTACAGAAAAATTTGAAATATAAAAAACAACACAAATATATTTACTGTTAATATATAGGCTTTTATAACAGCAAAATTTGGTAATTTCCAAAAAAATTAATAAAAATGTTCAAAACATCTTGAAATTTTTTTCTTATGGAGTATAATTTATATAGGAATTTAATTTTTATATGTGCAGTAATTTTATCCATATAATTTGCAGGTATTAAATTTATACCTAATATTTAAATAAATTTTATTAAAGAAGGTGATACGCTTTGGCTGATTTTTCAAGAGAATCAATGTTGGATATGTTTATATATGAAATGAATCAACTTGTTGAACAGTTGGAACAGCTTATTATTCAAGGCGAACAGGGTTACTCAATGGATGATATCAACGAGATATTTCGTATAATGCACACCATTAAAGGCTCTGCCGCTATGATGCTTTACGATAATGTGTCTAAAACGGCACATTCGGCGGAGGATTTATTTTTCTTTTTAAGAGAGGAAAATCCTCAAAATATTGATTATTCAAAACTTACGGATTTGGTTTTGGAGTGCATAGACTTTATCAAAAATGAATTGGCTAAAATTGAAGCTGGTGAGGATTCTGATGGAAATCCAACGGATATTATTGCTCGTGTTAAAGCTTTTTTAAGTCAGCTTAAAGGAGAGGCTGTGGCAGAGGAAACCCCTTCCGCACCCGAACCGTCAAAACCAGCAGAAGTGAAAGAAAGTCCCGCCGTGCCTGTTGCGGAAAATTCTGCTGTTTCAGGAACTCTTTATACAGCTAAAATATTTTTTGAGGAAGGCTGCGAAATGGAAAGCGTCAGAGCTTTTACACTTTTGCAAAATCTTAAAGATTATATTACAAATGTTACTTCCGTTCCTGAAGACGTTGTCGCTGAAGGTTCAGAAGACATAATCAAAAAAGATGGGTTTACTTTTTCTTTCAACAGTGAAAATACATACGATGAACTTTGTGAACTTATAAACCAAACAATTTATCTTAAAAGTTTTGACCTTTCTTCAGGTACTCTTAAAAATTATAAAGCTGTTTTGTTCTTTGAAGAAGGCTGTGAAATGGAGAACGTCAGAGCATATACCGTTATACATAATCTTCAGGCATACTGCACAAACATTAAACACGAACCAGAAGATATTATTAACGAAGCGGCAACAGAAATTATAAGAAAAAATGGTTTTAAATTTAGTTTCTCAACAAGCAAAAGCTACGAGGAAGTTTCAAAAGAACTTTATAACACTGTATTTTTAAAAACCGTTGATGTTGAGGAGATAACAGAAAGTACTGAAACACCTAAGAGTGATACTGGCAAAGAAAAAGAGCCAAAATCTTTGGAAGCTGAAGTAAAGCCCGAAGAGATTACAAAAGAAGAAAACAATGCAGTTCCCGAAAACGCTCCCGCCACGGCAAAATCGAAATCAGCTTCGAAACCTGCTGCCAAAGCTTCTTCCAAAGCCGCTGATTCGGCAGCGGCTCAAAAGAAACAGGCTCCTACTCAACATATGATAAGCGTTAATATCGGTAAACTCGACCAACTTCTAAATCTTATGGGAGAATTGGTTATAGCCGAAGCTATGACAACCCAAAACGCTGACCTTGAGGGACTTGAGCTTGAAAGCTTCAACAAATCGGCAAGACAGCTTCGTAAGATTATTAACGACGTTCAGGATACAGTTATGTCAATGCGAATGGTATCTTTGTCCACTACGTTTTTTAAAATGCATCGTATTGTGAGAGATATGTGTAAAAATCTTGGAAAAGACGTTCAGCTTGAAGTTGTCGGAGAGGAAACTGAAGTTGATAAGAATATTATTGAACATTTATCCGACCCTCTTATGCATATTATAAGAAACTCTGTTGACCACGGAATTGAAATGCCTGAAGAAAGAAAAGCATTGGGTAAACCTGAAAAAGGAACCGTTTTGCTTGAGGCTAAAAATTCTGGCGGAGAAGTTATCATCATTGTTAAAGACGACGGACAGGGCCTTGATAAAGATAAAATACTTAATAAAGCCCGTGAAAACGGTCTTCTGAAAAAACCCGAAAATGAATATACTGACAGAGAAATTCATCAGTTTATTTTCCACCCAGGTCTTTCCACAAATGAAAAAGTAACCAACTATTCTGGTCGAGGCGTTGGAATGGATGTTGTTATGAATAACATAGAAACAGTCGGAGGGACAATTTCTGTTGAAAGCGAACAGGGAGAAGGAACCACAAATATTCTTAAAATTCCTTTAACTCTCGCTATTGTAGAAGGTATGCTCATAAAAATGGGCGGAACAAAATATACTATTCCTATTTCCTCAATACAGGAAACTATAAAAGCCAAAAACGAACAGCTTTTTACCGACCCTGACGGCAACGAAATGCTTACTTTGCGAGGAGAAGTATATAATGTTGTAAGATTATACGACTTCTTCGGCGCGGAAACTAAAGTTACAAATATTGAGGACGGCGTTTTAATTATGCTTGAAAACGAAGGTCAGATAGTTTGTCTTTTTGTTGACGAACTCATAGGAGAACAGCAAGTGGTTGTAAAATCCATTCCCAGCTATATTAAAAAAGTTAAAGGTATAGGCGGCTGTACACTCCTTGGAAACGGTGATATTAGTCTTATTATTGACGTTGCCGGATTTTTTGATAAATAGAAAGGTGGGAGATAACTATGGAAAACGAGCATATAGATATTGTTTCTGATGTTACCGAGGAGGATACAACAAAGGATAAATACCTTACTTTTGAAATTGACAATGAGGAATATGGCATTGATATTTCCTATGTAATTGAAATTATTACCGTTTGCGCCATAACGTGGGTTCCCGAAACTCCCGACTTTCTTAAAGGCATTATCAACTTAAGAGGTTCTATAATTCCTGTTATAGACGCAAGACTCAGATTCAAAAAACCCGCAAAGGAATATGATTCGTTAACTTGTATAATCGTTATTGAATATGAAAATTACAAGGTTGGTTTAATTGTTGATACTGTTAATGAAGTTACTTATATTCCGGAGGATAAAATTTCTATTCCTCCAAACGCTAAACTTAAATATCAAAATAAATTTATTAAAAGTATTGGTAAAGTTGGAAAAGATGTTCAACTTCTTCTTGACCTTGACAAATTCTTGTTTTTGGAATAAATAGTTGAATACAAGCCACACTTTCGTGTGGCTTTTTGGTATGGGGATTGCTTATGAATACAGATAAAATTGATATAGTGTTATATTCGGAATCTTTTTCTTTTGTTTCTCTAATGAAAAAAAATTTCACAAATGGTTCAATTGATTTGCTTGATTCATTTTCATCAATTAGTGAAATGCTTTCAAGCAAATACCTTAGATCTGATGTTATTTTTGTGTTGCACAATTATTTTATTTCCAAAGAAAATCTTGACATAATTATACAGCATCTTGAATCTAAAAATATCAGTTTTGTTGGTGTTTGTGAAAATGCGAACAGCGGTTTTGAGATGATGAGAAAAGGTGCTTTGGCTATTGTCTTAAAAAATTGGGATGAGAGCGAAACCGCTGAGAAACTGTTTGTAAACAGTTTTACCCTCAAAATAAAAGATGCTGTAAATATCAAACGCATTATGATTAAACGGGAAGTTAAACAGGAGGTTTTCGTAAACTCGGATAAGATTATCGCTATAGGTTCATCAACAGGAGGCACCGAAGCAATTGTCGAGATTTTAAAACAATTTCCTGCTGAAATGCCGCCTATACTTATTGTTCAGCATATGCCTGCTGTATTTACCAAAATGTATGCTGACAGACTGAATGATATTTGCGAGATGACTGTCTGGGAAGCAAAGAATGGAGATAAACTGCGTCCTGGTCTTGTTTTAATTGCCCCAGGTGATTATCAAATGAAAGTTGTTAAAAATTATGATGGATATTATGTGGAATGTTTTAAAGGCGAAAAGGTAAATGGTCACGCCCCTTCCGTCGATGTCTTGTTTGATTCTGTTGCCGACGTTATTGGCAGCAAAGCAATAGGAATCATATTAACGGGTATGGGAGGCGATGGTTCTAAAGGTATGCTTAAAATGCGTGAAAACGGCGCAAAAACTATTGGACAAGATGAGAAAAGCTGTGTTGTTTATGGTATGCCTAAAGTAGCTTATGAACTTGGGGCTGTTGATGAACAAGTCGCACTCCCAAATATAGCTTCGCGCATTATGAGCATTATGTAACTTTTTATTGTTGTATATAAAAAAATTTTGGGTATAATTAATTTTGTTTATTAAAGATTAAAAAATAAATTATATTGTTTATAACTTTAATCTTTTTACTGA
Source organism: uncultured Eubacteriaceae bacterium (assembly GCA_948441255.1). GTDB lineage: Bacteria > Bacillota > Clostridia > Lachnospirales > CAG-274 > MGBC114079. The sequence continues at coordinate 11,914 of CAOJPS010000025.1, forward strand.
TATATTTATGTAAATTTAAAGAGATGAAAGGGGATTTTTATTTTGAATTTTTTAGAAAACATTAAAGCAAAAGCAAAAGCCGACAAAAAAACAATTGTTTTGCCTGAGTCTTTTGAAAAAAGGACTTTGGACGCCGCAAGTGTTGTTCTTAAAGAAGAAATTGCCAATGTTATTTTGGTTGGCAATAAAGAAAAAATCTTAGAAAAAGCGGACGGCGCTGACATTTCAAAAGCCACTGTTATTGACCCGGAAAATTATGAAAAATTTGACGAACTTGTTAATACCTTTGTTGAACTTCGTAAAGCTAAAGGTATGACTGAAGAAAAAGCAAGAGAAACTTTGCTTAAAGACCCTTTATATTTCGGTGTTTTACTTGTTAAATGCGGATATGCTGACGGTATGGTAGCAGGCGCTGTAAACGCTACAGCAAATGTGCTTCGTCCTTGTCTTCAAATTCTTAAAACAGCTCCAGGCACTAAAATTGTTTCCGCTTTCTTTGTTATGATTGTTCCTGATTGTGAACTTGGCGCAAACGGCACATTTATTTTCGCTGACTGTGGTCTTGAACAGAATCCTACTCCTGAAAAACTTGCCGCTATCGCTCAAAGTTCCGCAAAATCCTTTGAAATGCTTGTAGGCGAAGAGCCTATTGTCGCTATGCTCTCTCATTCAACAAAAGGAAGCGCTTCTCACGCTGATGTTGACAAAGTTGTCGAAGCTACTAAAATCGCTAAAGAAGAAAACCCTAATTTAAAACTTGATGGTGAATTCCAGCTGGATGCCGCTATTGTTCCAAGCGTGGGCGAATTGAAAGCCCCAGGCAGTGAAGTTGCCGGAAAAGCTAATGTTTTAGTGTTCCCTGACCTTGACGCTGGCAATATTGGCTATAAACTTGTTCAAAGACTTGCCAAAGCCGAAGCTTACGGTCCTATTACTCAAGGAATCGCAAAACCTGTCAATGACCTTTCAAGAGGCTGCGTTGCTGACGATATAGTTGGAGTTGTTGCCATTACCGCTGTTCAGGCTCAGCTTTCCGGCAAATAGTTTATATTCTGGATAGAAATTTTACAATTTATAGTAATTACACTTGAGATATAGCAAAAAATATTTTACGAGTGCGTAAAGTGTAATTGCTATAATATATACATCATTTTAAATATTGAAAAGGAGAAAGCTAATGAAAATTTTAGTTATAAATTGCGGCAGTTCATCTTTGAAATATCAATTGTATAATATGGATAATGGCGATGTAATGGCTAAAGGTTTAGTTGAAAGAATTGGAATTGATGGCTCAAATCTTCAGCATACACCAGCCGGTAAAGATAAAATTGTTTTTGAACAGCCTTTGCCTGACCATAGCGCCGCTATAAAACTTGTTATGGATAAGCTAACAGACGCCGACTGCGGTGTTATTTCTGACCTTAGCGAAATTAACGGCGTTGGACATAGAGTTGTTCACGGAAGTAAATATTTCAGCAAATCCTGTATTGTTACAGAAGAAGTTAAAGACGCTATAAGAAAATGCTTTGACCTTGGACCTTTGCATAACCCTGCTAACCTTATGGGAATTGAAGCTTGTGAAAAACTTATGCCAGGTACTCCTCAGATTACAGTATTCGATACTGCTTTTCATCAAACTATGCCAGAAAAAGCTTATATGTACGCTATTCCTTATGAATATTATGAAAAATATGACATAAGAAGATATGGTTTTCACGGCACAAGCCACAAATATATTACTTCCAGAGCAATTGAAATGCTTGGCGGAAAAAAAGATTCAAAAATTATTACTTGCCATTTAGGAAACGGCTCAAGTATTGCCGCTGTTAAAGACGGCAAAGTTATTGATACTACAATGGGTCTTACTCCTCTTGAAGGTCTTGTTATGGGTACAAGATGCGGCGATATTGACCCTGCTATAGTTCTTTACCTTATGAATAAAGAAAACCTTTCTACCCAAGATGTAGATACTATTATGAACAAAAAATCCGGAGTTCTTGGTGTTTCAGGTGTTTCAAGCGACTTCCGTGACGTTGAGAGCGCAATGAATGAAGGCAATAAAAGAGCTAAGCTTGCCCTCGATATGTTCCACTATAAAGTTGCCAAATATATTGGCGAGTATTTTGTCGCTTTGGGAGGCGCTAACGCCATTGTATTTACAGCGGGTCTTGGCGAAAACAGCAAAACCAGCAGACTCGCTATATGTGAATATTTAAAATGCTTAGGCGTTGAAATTGACGCAGAAAAGAACGGAATAAGAGGAGAAGAAATAGACATAGCATCCGCTGACTCAAAAATTCGTGTTCTTGTTATTCCTACAAATGAGGAATTAATGATTGCTCAGGATACAAAAGAACTTCTTGACAAATAATGTATTCTAGTGATATAATGGTCAATGGACTGATTATTCGGATTGGAACAGGTGTGTTTTATGATTATTAATGTCGATAATTTTATTGACGGAGAATCCCGTTTTGTTTCATTTTCAGAAAAAATAGCTATTCCCAGTGATTTTTCTGTTAATGGCAATGCTCTTGTTGATGTTACGGGAAATATTACAAATGAAAAAGGTATATTTCGATTTTGCGGTAATGGTTCCGCTGTTTTAAATCTAAATTGTGATTTATGTCTTATGCCTTTTGATTTTAAAATAGATTTCCCTATAACTGAAATTTTTTCTAAATCAGAAATTGAGGAAAATGACTGTTGGTTTTTCGCGGATAATAATATTGATTTAAAACCTGCTATATTAAGCAATATTTTGCTTAATATGCCTATGAAAGCTGTCTGTTCTGATAAATGTAAGGGTTTATGCAGCGTATGTGGTCATAATCTTAATGAGGGTGATTGCGGCTGCGTCAATTCTTATGTTAATCCGGAGTTTGAAAAATTAAAGGCTCTTTTTGAGGAATCGGAAAATGAATAGGAGGTGTAATGATAATGTCTATTTGTCCTAAAGGTAAGATGTCTAAATCTAAAAGAGATAAAAGAAAGGCTCAAAGTTGGAAAATTGCAACTCCCACTTTGGTTTCATGCAGCAAATGCGGTGAACTGATGAGACCTCATAGAGCTTGCAGAGCTTGCGGTTCTTACAACAAAAAAACTGTTTTGAATGTAGACTAACGTCTATAATTATATGGCAACTTGTGTATATTCATAAGTTGCCTTTTGTTTATTATTTTAACAAACATTTTAGCACGGGGGACATTATGAGTAATATTATTATTGCTGTAGATGCTATGGGCGGCGATAATGCCCCTTTTGAAATTGTCAAGGGGTGTGTTCGTGCGTCTAACGAAAATAAAAATATAAAAATTCTTCTTGTCGGTCGTGAAAAAGACGTTTGTCAAGAACTAGATAAATATACTTACGATAAATCCAAAATTGAAATTATTAATGCCGAAGAAGTTATCTCCACTGACGAAATTCCAACTTCAGCCATTAAAAACAAAAAAAACTCGTCTATGGTAGTTGGGCTTAATTTAGTTAAATCAGGTGAAGCTTCCGCTTTTATTTCAGCCGGAAATACAGGTGCTTTGCTTACAGGAGCAGTTACAATCATTAAACGTATAAAAGGTGTTGAACGCCCCGCCTTGGGAACTCTTATGCCTATGGAAAACGGCAGAAGCGCTCTTCTTATTGACGCGGGCGCCAATGTTGACGCTAAACCTTCCTTTTTGGTTCAATTCGCTAAAATGGGTTCTATTTATATGGAAAACGTTTTGGGAATCAAAAATCCTACAGTGGGACTTATTAATATAGGCGCTGAAAAAGAAAAAGGAAATTCTCTTACTAAAGAAGCTTACGAACTTCTTGAACAGGCAGATATTAATTTTGCGGGAAACATTGAGGCAAGAGATTTATTTTTAGGAAAAGTTGATATTATGGTATGTGACGCATTTGTCGGCAACGTTATTTTAAAGTTTGCCGAAGGTTTTGTCAAAAGTATTATGCGTATTATTAAAACAGAACTTCTTTCTGGCATTTTATCAAAAATTGGCGCACTTCTTTCTGTCGGAGCGTTTAAAAAACTAAAAAATCATTTTGACTACTCTAAAGTCGGCGGCGCGCCGTTTATAGGGCTTAGCGGTCTTGTTGTAAAAGCTCACGGAAACTCCGCAGAAAATGATATTGTTGGCGCTGTTAATCAATGTATAAAATTTATTGAAAATGATATTGTTAATAAAATTCAAGAAAAAATATAATTTAACTATTGTAAATTGTTTAAATATTTAGTATATTATAGTTATATAGTGAGAATTAAGGAAAGGTTTGTTTTAAACCATCCTCATTCTTGCGGTTGATTATTATTTTTAAGGAGTGTAAAACAATGGAATTTGAAAAAGTTAAAGAAATTATCGCAGAACAAATGAGTATTTCTGAAGATGAAATTTCAATGGAAACATCTTTTACCGACGATTTAGGCGCAGACTCTTTGGACATTTTTCAGATTATTTCTGAATTGGAAGAAAATTTTGACATTGAGTTTGAAAACGATGACGCTGAAAACATCAAAACTGTTGGAGATGCTGTTACTTACATTAAAAAAGCGCAAGACAAATAATTTTATTTTTTATTAATTTTATGTGTAACATCACAAAGGGGCGTTAAATATTTTAATGCCCCTTTGTAATGTTATAAAAACGAAAGGGGAAGTTTTTATGAATCTAAAAATCAATTATGAATTTAAAAACGAAAAACTTTTACGAATTGCTCTCACCCATAGTTCTTTCGCTCATGAAGCAAAATCTAATATTGTAAATAATGAAAGATTTGAGTTTTTGGGTGACGCTGTTTTGGAACTTGTTATCAGCAGTTTTATATTTGACCAGTTTCCCGAACTTCCAGAGGGAGAACTCACAAAATTCAGAGCAAGTATTGTATGCGAGGGAACTTTAGCTAAAATTGCCAGAGAACTTAATCTAGGCGAATTTATTAAACTTGGAAAAGGCGAGGAACATACAGGAGGAAGAGAACGAGATTCCATTCTTGCTGACGCTATGGAAGCTATATTCGGCGCTGTTTTCCTTGACAGCGGAATTGAGGAAGCTAAAAAATTTATTATTGAACTTATGAAAAACTCAATATTTGAACTTAGAAAAAGCTTTAAACTTAATGACTGCAAAACTTATTTGCAGGAAATTATTCAAAGTAAAAGCAAAAACTCTCTTGAGTATACTATTGTAGAAGAAAAAGGCCCTGCCCACGATAAAATTTTTGTGGTGGAAGTTACCCACTGCGGAAATATACTTGGAAAAGGCTCAGGAAAAAATAAAAAAGAAGCGGAACAAAACGCCGCTTTTGACGCCATAAAAAAATTTAAGACAGAATCTCATATGTCCTAAGGAAACACCGCAAAAAGGAGGTGTGTTTTATGTTATTTAAAAAAAGAAATGATGATTTTGCTAAGCTTGTAAAAATCAACGATTTGCCTATACTTATTCTTGACGAAACATTTAATTTCACTTTTAAAAATAATAAAACCGAAAAAATGGAAACTCTTGAAAAAGAACTTCGTGAACTTCTTAAAGAACAAGGCGGACTTAATTTTGAACACAATAAATTGTCAAAAACAAAAAAAATAAGACTATCAAAGATTTTAAACCTCTCTGGAGAAGTAAATGATAAGGACTCTTTAAATACTGTAAAAAAAATGGAAACAAATCAAGAACTGGTAGAGCATATTAATGATAAATTAAGCGATATAGAAAAAAGACGAGCGACGCTTCCTGAAATTATCGCGCGGAAAAATTATGAACTTTTCAGTGAAGCCGTTAAAATTTCTTATAACAATGTCGCGAAAATTTCTATGAAAATTAAAAAACTCGAACCTGATGTTGAAAAACTTAGAGATAAACTTAAAGAAAAAACATCTGAATTAAATTCTCTTGAAAGTGAATATAAAGAAAAGTCCTTGTTTTTAAGAACATTCATAGGTCACGAGGGAATACAGATTTTGGATGAGGAATATGGAGGTACTATAAAATAAATGATTATTGGTATCGGTGTTGACATCATCGAAATAGAAAGAATTAAAAAAGCCTGCGAAAAAGAAAGCTTTATAAAAAAAGTTTTTACTTCAAGAGAATTGGATATTTTTAAACAAAAAAAATTTAATTCCCTTGCGGGAAATTTTGCTGTTAAAGAAGCTGTTTCAAAAGCTTTTGGTACCGGTATAAGAAAATTTAATATGACCGATATCGAGGTTCTCCGCAATGAACTTGGTATGCCATATGTAATTTTACACAACAAAGCAAAAGAAATTTCAGAAAAAATAGGAATAGTTAAGATTTTTGTAAGTATTTCTCACAATAAAGAAAACGCGGTCGGCTATGCTGTAGCAGAGAGGTGATTTTTTATGAAAGTTGTTTCTTCAGAAGAAATGAAAAATATTGAGGGCGAAGCCATTTATAATATAGGTATCCCTTCCCTTGTTCTTATGGAAATGGCGGCTTCAAAATTTACTGAAAGATGCTTTGAAATTATTGAAAATAAAAAATATTCCAAAATAGTTGTCTTTGCCGGAAAAGGAAATAATGGCGGTGACGGACTTG
>CAOJPS010000026.1 GCA_948441255.1 uncultured Eubacteriaceae bacterium
TGCGGTGTTTCCTAAAATAAATTTTTTTACTTCTTTTTAAGTTCTTTCACTATAATATAGAAAGGTATGTTAATTATTATGAATTTAACGTCAAATAATACTATAAATAAAATTATAAAATATATGATTGCTTTTATTAGTTCCGCACTAATATGTATTTACATAAACTGGAAATGGGGGGGGGGTATTTAATTATACCATACTATCGGTCGCGTTATATTTGTTTGTTCTAATGCTTGTTAATAAATATAATTTGCTGAAAGAAAGAAATAAACGTTATTGTTATTATACAAGTGTACTGTTTTTGATTGTATTTATAACAGAGGCATCTTTAGCTTATCGTGGTTATGCGGCTGAGAATTTTGGGGAATTTATAATTTTGGCTTTTTGTTCTTTTGTACTGGCTTTTCCAGTTGCTGGTGGCTTTGGAACAATAGCAAGTTATTTGTACAATTATAATTTAAATTGTAAATCTTTAAAAATAAATATGACAAATAAAAAATTTTTTATTATTTCTATGGTTGTTATTTTATTATGCTGGTTTCCGGTATTTCTTGCTTTTTTTCCATCTGTTTTTACGTATGACTGTGATTTTCAGCTGAATTTTTATTTTAATGACGCAATGAGTAATCACCACCCAATTATACATACTTTAATGCTCGCTTTTTTTTATAATATTGGAGATTGGATTTTTTCTTCTCCTAATATTGGTATTATGTTTTATACAATTATTCAAGCGCTTATTATGGCGGCTATTTTTGCCTATGTAATTACATATATGTATAGTAAAAAGGTATCTTCTTTTGTATTGATTTTATCAATGATTTTTTACGCGATTATTCCAATTAACTCAATTTTGGTTTTGAGTGCCACAAAAGATGTAATTTTTTCTGGATTGGTGCTTCTGACAACTGTTTTATGGTTTGATTTTAAAAATAAAGATATTAGTAAATTGAAAATTGTTATTTACGGATTTTTGTGGGTAATTATGCTTCTATTTCGAAATAATGCTGTATATGCTTTTATAATTACTGGTATAGTTTTTCTTTTTTTAAAAGTAAATTCGGAGTTTAAAAAGAAAGCCGCTATTTTTTTCGTTAGTGTATTTATTGGATATTTCGCTATTGACGCTACTTTGATGAGCGTTACTAACGCAAGTAAAATATGGTTTGTCCATTCTTGCAGTGTGCCTTTGCAGCAAATTGGCAGAGTTATCTCACTTAAATCTGACGAAGTCCCTCAAGAGCAAAAAGACGCTTTATTTAAGTATGTTCCAGAAAATGTTGGAGATAAATATGTTGGCGTTTTCGCAGATTATATAAAAAATATAGCGAGGACGCCAAATATAGAGGAAGATAAGGCTGGATTCTTTTCGGAGTGGTTTAAACTTGGACTTGATTATCCTGGAATATATATTGACGCTTTTTTGGATTTAAACCGTGGAAATATATTTATTGATGATTTATCTCATTCTAGTGTTTATATTATACCTCCCTACATTGAAAGGAGAGGTTATTTGATGACACAATTCAGAGCGTATGGAGAGGTTAAGGAGGACAGTTTTTTTGAATGGCTTAGAGATAAAATGATATATTATTTCTCTGATAATCATTATCAGGAGTTTCCTATTGTTTCAATTATATTTAGTCCAGCTCTTTATACTTGGCTGCTTATTATATATTGTATTGTTATGTTTTATATAAGAAAGCGTAATTTAATATTTCCGATTATTTTTACTTTGGCATATTTCTTTACGGTAACGCTTGGACCGGTTTGTTTGGTCAGATATGTATATTTTGTTATTATTTGTATACCTCTTTTGGGGGCTGTTTTATTTAAGGAATTACAAAATGATGAGGTATCAAAAATAATTATTGAGTCTAGTAAATCAAAAGAGCGGTTTACTGAAAATAAAAGAAAGTTTAAGGGAAAATAAAGGTAATGATATTATGAACCAGCGGAACGCAGTTTCGCTGGTTTTTCTATTATAGTCAAATCACTTGAAAACGAGCAAAAGGAGGCAAGATAAAAATTATTTTCGCAAGGCGGCGGAAGGAGAGCATAGCCGGAGCCTATGCCGACTGACGATAACGCGGCGAAAAGGATTTTTAGCTGCCGAACTTGTTTGTTTTTAAGTGATTTGACTATATTTTTTAGAGAGAAAAAATTTTATTTCTGTTTTAAAAATTTTGTTGGGCTTTTTATTTGAGAATTTAAAAATTTTGTGTTATAATTTATTTTATAGATATTATTTTGATTTTTTTATAAAAATTTATATATATATTTTTTAGGAGTTGATATGATTTATGAATGACTCTTTGGGAAGAATTATGTCAGAATTGAATTTGTCTACACTGAGTATTCCTAGTTTTAGAATTACAGATATTTTTGACATTGTGCTTGTGGCTCTTCTTATATACGTTATTATGATTTGGATTAAAGAAACAAGAGCGTGGTCGCTTTTTAAAGGTATTGCCGTTATTTTTATTATAAGCATTGTTTCTTTTCAGATGCATTTTTATACTATTTCGTGGATTATTGAAAAAACTCTTTCTGTTGGTATTATTGCGCTTATTGTGCTTTTTCAGCCGGAATTTAGAAAGGGTCTTGAACAGATTGGAAAGGGTAAGATAGTCGCTAATATATTTAATAATGATGAAGAAGGAAAAATTTTGCAAAAGACTATTCAAGAAGTGGTGACCGCTTCGTTTAAAATGGCTAAAGTGAGAACGGGCGCTTTAATTCTTATTGAACAAGATGTTCCGTTAGGTGACCTTGAAATGACAGGGATTCCTATTGACGCGATAGTTTCCAGTCAGCTCCTTATAAACATATTTGAAAACAAAACCCCTCTGCACGATGGCGCTGTTATTATTAGAAATAACAGGGTTGCCGCCGCTACTTGTATTTTGCCTTTGACTCAGACTGAAATAGGTCTTGACCTTGGTACAAGACATCGGGCCGCTGTTGGGGCAAGTGAGGAGTCTGACGCTTATATTATTGTCGTTTCGGAAGAAACAGGCGCTGTATCTGTCGCTTACAGCGGAAAACTTTATCGGAATATGTCTGAGTCGGAAGTTATTAAAATGATTTCCAAAGGTGTTAAACCTACAAGGAAGAGAATAAAATTGTGGAAAGGACGAAAAAACAATGCTAAAAAAAATAAGTGAGAAGCTTATAAAAATTATAAGCAGAAATTTTGGCTGGAAAGTGTTTTCGGTTGTTTGCGCTATTGTTCTCTGGTTTATTGTTATGAATATTATCAACCCAACGGAAATGCAGACATATAGTGTTAATATAACTTTTATTAATCAGGATAAGCTTGCTGAAAAGGGCTTTGTTGTTATGAATAAAGAGGAAATTGAGAATACAAAGGTTGAGATTAAAGTTAAATCTACAAGAACCGCTCTTGATGAGCTTGGTAAAAACCGAAAGGAAATTAAGGCTACAGTGGATTTGAAACAATTTGCTATGCTTTATGCTGATGATGTTAAAGAACCTTTTAAGGTTGCCGTTAATCCGAGTATACCAACAAGTTATGTTTATACTTATGAACTTGTTAATTTTACTCCTGGTGAGATTTCTGTTCAGCTTGACAATATTGTTGAAACAGAAAAAGAGGTAATTGTTGATTCGGAAGGGGAAGTTGCTAATGGATATCTTGCGGGAGATTCCTCTGTTAATCCGTCTGTTGTTAAAATTAAAGGCGCTTCCTCAGAAGTTGAAAGCGTAGGGAGTGTTAAGGTTTTTGCTGATTTAAACGACGCTTCCGAGAAAATTGTGCAAGACTTGAAACCTGTTGTTTATGATAAAGACGGTAATGAGATGGATTCTTTGATTGTTGAGCCGGATACGGTTCAGGTTAGTCTTGGAGTTTATAAATATGGACAGATACCTGTTGAGGAACCTGTTGTTGAGGGAAACGCCGCTGAAAATTTTAAAATATCAAAAATTGAGTGGACGCCAGAATATATTGAGGTTATAGGAAATGAAGATGAAATTTCTAAAATCGGCTCAATTAAACCTACTGTTAAGCTTGAAGGTCAAAGTGATGAGAAAATTGTTAAAACCTATGACGTTAACGCTCATATCGCTAAAAATAAGCTTAGTATTAAGCCGGGAACTAAAAAGGAAATTACAGTTACTCTTACTCTTGTTAGAGAAGAAGAAAAAGAAATTACTATTAATAATTCCAATATAAAAATTGAGGGCGGAAATGCTGATAATGAAATTCGTTTCCTTAATGAAATAAGAATTAAATTGAAAGGCTCTAAAGATGAACTTGACAGAATTGACGGCGATAACATTATTGCCGTAATTGATGTAAGTGGTCTTGGTGAGGGAAGAAATTCCGTAAGAGTTGTTCCAGATTTGCCGGAGGGAGTTTCTTTGTCGCAGGAAGCTGAGGCACAAATTGAAATTGTTAAAAAAGATGATTCTCAAAATTTGGGGAATAATGAAAATGACGAGGAAAACAGCGAGGAAAATAATACAGAAAATGAGTTGACCTCATCTTATTGATTATTGATATAAAAAATTTTTGTTGAATATATTTCTATTAAATGGTATAATGTCGAAAGTAATTGTTTTAGGAGGAAAACACAGCTATGGGAAAATTTTTTGGAACAGATGGAGTGAGGGGTGTCGCAAATACGGAGCTGACTCCCGAACTTGTATATAAATTGGGTCGCGCGGGGGCGTATGTCCTTACAAAAGAAACTCACAATGTACCTAAGATAATTGTTGGTATGGATACTAGAATATCTGGAGATATGCTTGAGTCCGCTTTGATTGCCGGAATTTGCTCCGTTGGGGCAAGCGCGGTTTCTTTGGGCATTGTGCCTACGCCCGCTGTCGCGCACCTTGTGAGAGAATATAACGCGGACGCCGGAGTTGTTATAAGCGCTTCGCATAACCCAGTTGAGGATAACGGAATTAAATTTTTCAACAGTAAAGGTTTTAAACTGCCTGATGAGATTGAAGAACAAATTGAGGACATTATGATAAACTCTATTGATGATATACCAAGGCCTATAGGAGTGAATGTCGGCTCAAAAATTGTTGAGAATGAAGCTGTTGACGATTATATAAGGTTTTTGAAAAGTACCGCTGAGGTAAGGTTTGACAAGATTAAGGTTGCTATTGACTGTGCTAATGGAGCAACATATAAAGCCGCGCCTATTGCCCTGCACGAACTTGGAGCGGAGGTTTGCGCTATTCACAGAGAACCTGATGGAACGAATATAAATAAAGACTGTGGTTCCACTCATATTGAAAGTCTTAAAAAATTTGTTCTTGAAACAAAATCAGATGTTGGTATCGCTTTTGACGGTGACGGCGACAGGTGTCTCGCTGTTGACGAGAATGGCGAATTTGTTGACGGCGACCAGATTATGGCTATTTGTGGATTATATCTTATGGAACAGGGTAAACTTAAAAATAATACTATTGTCGCTACTGTTATGAGCAATCTTGGGTTATTTATAATGGGTAAGCAAAAAGGTATTAATATTGAGAAAACAAAAGTCGGTGACAGATATGTTCTTGAGAAAATGCTTGAGAACGGTGATTCATTGGGTGGCGAACAGTCAGGGCATATTATTTTTCTTGAGCAGAATACAACAGGCGACGGTATTCTTACGGCTATACATCTTTTGAGTATTATGAAAAAAACAGGGAAAAAACTTTCTGAACTTAAAAATGTTATGGAAATTCTTCCTCAAGTGCTTGTGAACGCTGTTGTTGACAGAAACAAAAAAGATGATTATCTTTCAAACGAAACTATTAAAGCGGAAATTGACAGGCTTGAGAAAAAATTTGAGGGGCAGGGCAGAGTTCTTATTCGTCCTTCCGGAACAGAGCCTATTGTTAGGGTTATGCTTGAGGGAAGAAACAAAGAAGAAATCACTGAGGAAGCGAAAAAGCTTGCTGAACTTATTGAGGATTTGCTTAAATAATTGCTGCTGACGGCTGATTAATTTTGGGAGGTGCCGCGATGTGTGGTGTTGTTGGTTATATTGGTAAAAACGACGCTGTTCCTATTCTTATAAACGGATTGTCAAAACTTGAGTATAGAGGTTATGATTCTGCTGGAGTGGCTGTTTTTGACGAGGAACAGAAAAAAATAAATCTCTGTAAAACAAAAGGACGTATTCAAAATCTTCAAGACAAACTTTATATGTCGCCTTTGAAAGGAAAAGTTGGTATAGGACATACAAGATGGGCAACTCACGGAGTTCCTTCTGACAGAAACGCTCATCCTCATTTTAGCGATGATTCTAAAATTGCCGTTGTTCATAATGGTATTATTGAAAATTATATGTCACTTAAAGAAGAACTTGAGGAAAAAGGATATAATTTTATTTCGGAAACGGATACGGAGACAGTTGCTCATCTTATTGATTACTATTATAAATCGGGTATGGACATTCTTGACGCTGTTTTTAAAGTTCTTGAGAGAATTGAGGGTTCTTATGCCCTTGGAATTTTGTGCAGAGATTTTCCTGATAGAATTATCGCAACGAGGAAAGACAGTCCCCTTGTTGTGGGGATTGGTAAAAATGAGAATTTTATCGCTTCGGATATGCCCGCTATTTTGAATTATACAAGAGATGTTTATCTTATTGATGATAATGAGGTTGCCGTTTTAACAGCCGACAGTATTAAAATACTTAATTCGGATAAAGATGAGGTTGAAAAGAAAATATTTAAAGTTGACTGGGATATTGAGGCTGCTGAAAAAAGCGGATATGACCATTTTATGCTTAAAGAAATTCACGAACAGCCTAAGGTTGTGAGAGATAATCTTAATTCTCGTCTTACAGATGAAGGCGTTGTACTTGACAATATATGTCTTGGAAAAGCGGAGCTTGAAAAAATTAACAGAATTTATATAGTTGCCTGCGGTACGGCTTATTATGCCGGATTGGTGGGAAAGTATCTTATTGAGAGAGTTGTTAGGATTCCGGTTAATTCAGAATTCGCTAGTGAGTTTAGATATAAAGAGCCTTTGATTGATGATAAGACTCTTATGATTGTTGTTTCTCAATCGGGTGAAACGGCTGATACTATTGCCGCTATGCGTCTTGCCAAAGAAAAGGGAGCAAGAACTTTTGGTATTGTCAACGCTGTTGGAAGCAGTATCGCTAGAGAAGCCGATGATGTTTTATATACTCTTGCCGGCCCTGAAATTGCCGTTGCCTCTACAAAAGCTTTTACGGCGCAGGTGGTTTCAATGTATCTTATTACTTGTCATATCGCCCTTGAACTTGGAAAAATGACAAAAGACGAGTTTTTGAAAATCAAAGAGCATATGGAGCTTTTGCCTTCTCTTGTAAACAGTATACTTACAAAAGAACCGGCTTTAAAGAGATTTATGCATAAATATATAGGCTCTAAGAATGTGTTTTATATTGGAAGAGGTCTTGATTATGTTGTTTCTATGGAGGGTTCTTTGAAACTTAAGGAAATAGCGTATCTTCATAGTGAGCCATATGCCGCGGGAGAACTTAAACACGGGCCTATCGCTCTTATTGAAGAATCTACTCTTGTTATTGGTATTGTTACTCAGGAAGAACTTTTTGATAAAACTGTCAGCAATATAAGAGAGTGTAAGGCAAGAGGGGCTAAGGTACTTGCTATAGCTATGGAGGGCAATACTGAAATTTTAAAATATGCTGACGATGTATTTTATATACCTCGCACTTATTGGATGCTTACTCCGCTTCTTGCCAATATTCCTCAGCAGCTTTTCGCTTATTATATGGCGCTTGGGCTTGGCAATGATGTTGATAAACCGAGAAATCTCGCTAAGAGTGTTACTGTTGAGTAAAGGTATTACCTATAGCAATTTCAGAATAAACAGAGGATAGAAAAAAACATTTTATTCAATATTTCTTAACGCTTTCGGTGTTTAAAGAGCAAAACACCTTTCGCTAAAATATTAGAATAAAATATTCTTTTTCTATCTATACCGGAATTGCTGTAAGATACTATGATTTAAGGAGGTTTACCGTGAAAACTATTGCCGTTGTGTGTACTTTGAAAGAAGAAAGCGACAGTATTAAGTCTGAAATGGAAATTATTTCTGTGAAGAATATTACGGGCGTTGATTTTATTATGGGAAAAATGTCTGGAAACAATGTTGTGCTTGTGACTCCTATGTTGGGAAAGGTAAACGGAGCCGTGTGTACTCAGATTCTTATTGATTTATACGCTGTTGATATTGTTATTAACGCTGCCGCCGCTGAAGTTTTAAATAGCGAACTTGCCGCTAATGACGCAGTAATTTCAGATGACGTTTGTTATTTTGACTTTGACACTTCTTTTCTTGGTACTGAAAAGGGTGTTATTTACCAAATGGAAGAAAGTTTTTTTAAGGCGGACCCTGAACTTATTGCCTTGTCTTCAAAAGCTTTTGAGGATAGCGGTAAAAACGCTTATGTCGGCAGGATTGTTACAGGCGATAGGCTTGTTTATGATTTGGCAGAAAAAAATGAAATAAGAAATGAGTTTAAGGCTTTATGTATTGATATGCAGTGCGGGGCTGTGGCTCATACTTGTTATTTGAATAAAATTCCTTTTGTCGCTGTTTGTTTGTTATATGATAAACTAAGAGTGAGTAATTTAAATGGTTCTGAGATTTTTTCTATTTCTGAAATAAACTCATTTACTGGAAATGTTAAAAAAATTATTGATATGATTGATTAGGGCGTCTTTTGACGCCTTGTTTTTTACAAAATGAAAGGGTTTTTTTATGGCTTGTATAAATATGAAAAACAGCGTGAGTTTGGGATTTTTGCCGCTTTCAAATGTTTTTGTCGACAGATATATTACTAAGGCGAAAGCTGTTTTTGTCTGTATTTATATTTATTCATTTAAAAAATGCGTTGAAGGTGAAAATCTTACATTAAGCGGAATTGCTGATGATTTTGATATTTTGGAGAGCGATGTTCTGAGCGCTTGGAGATTTTGGAAAAAAGAAGGTATAGTTGATTTTAAAGAGGAAGATGGTAATTTTTTTGTTGAATTTTTTGATGTTCTTCCTGAAGGGCATAATATTTTGGGAAAAAAGGAAGAAAATAAAGAGGTTAAATCTAAAGAAATTTCCATAAAGTTTAACAAGAACGGAGAGCCTCCTAATTATAGTGTTGAGGAAATTAATATATATAAAGAGGACAATGAGGTTAAAAAACTTTTTAAAGCCGCTGAGAGAGCGTTTTCATCTATGCTTGACTTTAATAAGATGAAGCTTGTTTTTGGTTTTTATGATTGGCTTGGTATGCCTGTGGATGTTATTGAGTATCTTATAAAATATTGTGTTTCAAATGGAAAGGGCAGAAATTTGAGGTATATTGAGTCTGTCGCTATAGACTGGGCTGAGAGGGAAATTGATTCTGTTGAAAAAGCGGAGGAACTTGTTAAGACTTTTAATGTGGATTATCGTGAAATTATGAAAGCGATTGGCAGTTCTGTTAATAATCCTGTTGAGGGACAAATTAATTATATGAAAGACTGGCTTTCTAAACTTCCTCTTGATATTATTAAAATTGCCTGTCAGAAAACAGTTATGGCAACAGGAAAACCGGCTTTTGAATACGCTGATTCTATTATTCAGAAATGGTATAAAAAAGGAGTTAAAAAAATTGAGGATGTTGAGAAAATTGATTTGGAATTTAACAGAAAAAAAACTGAAAACAAAAATAATATAAACAATTCTAAAAATTATTCTCAAAAAGCTAACAAGTTTGTTAATTATGAACAGAGAAGCTGGGATTTTGACGCTCTTAACAAATTAAAGGGTGAACTTCTTGACAAGAATTTAAAGGAATGATTTTATGACTAGGGCTGAGATTTATAAAAAGGTTTTACGTGAGTATGAAAAGGAAAAGGATAATTCGGACAGACTTTTTAAAAAAAGAATTGATGAGATTTATTCTTTAATTCCGGATATTAAAAAAATTGATGATGAGATTGTTAAAATAAATATCGCGTTTTCCAGGGCGGCTTTAAGTAAATTGAATAAAAAAGAGAGTATTGAGCGGCTTCATATAAAAAATAGGGAATTGGTGAGAAAAAAGAATGAACTTCTTGAGCAATGCGGTATAAACGAGGACTTTCTTTATGATGTGTATAAGTGTAAAAAGTGCAGAGATTCGGGATATGTAAACGGAAAGGAATGTTCTTGTTTAAAAAAAAGGCTTATTGAGGCGGCTTATGATATGTCTAATATCAAAGATGTTCTCGAATATGAGAATTTTGAGAGTTTTGATATTTCTTTTTATTCCGATAAAAAAGACCCTGTTTTGGGAAAATCTCCGAGAGAGAGAATTGAATCGATTTTTCTTAAGGCTTTGAACTTTGTTAAGGACTTTGATATTAAGTTTACCAATTTGTTTTTGTACGGAAAGTCGGGGCTTGGGAAAACTTTTTTATGCAACTGTATAGCCAAAGACCTTTTGGATGAAGGAAAAAGCGTTTTATATCTTTCCGCTTCTCAGCTTTTTAAAATGCTTGAGAAAGACAATTTTGGAGATAGTAAAGACGATTTTGGTGAGGTTTTAAATCTTATTTTTGACGCCGATTTGCTTATTATTGATGATTTGGGAACGGAATTTCAAACGGTTTTTACCGCTTCGGAATTTTTTAATATTATAAATCTTAGATTTATTAAAAAAAAGCCGGTTGTTATTTCGACAAATTTGTCGCCTGAAGATATTATTGACAAATATTCTGACAGAGTTGTTTCACGGTTTTATGGAAATTATGATTTTCTTGAATTTTTGGGTGAGGATATTAGAATATTAAAGCTAACAAAAGGGCAGGATATGAATAGTATATAGTATGGTTTTAAAAATTCGCGTATAGTAATTACAGTTTAAAAGTTACAAAAAAATTATTTTACTTGCACGGGCTGCAAATTGCTCCGCAATTCGCTTGCCGCCAAGCAGTACTTACGTACATGTAAAATATTTTTTTGTTACAATTTAAGTGTAATTACTATGTTCTGAAAGGATTTTGATTTTATGCTTTTTAGACTTGCACTTGCTCCTGTCCTTATTATTTTGTTTTATATATTTTTTAAGGATAAGTATGAGAAGGAGCCTTTGAGACTGCTGTTTACCGGATTGATTTTGGGTGTTCTTATCTCTTTCCCAATTATTTTTTTTGAAAGAGTTGTTGATGGGTTTTCTCCTGTTGGCGGAATTAAAGAGGCTTTTTTTAACGCTTTTTTTGTGGCGAGCTTTGTTGAGGAATTTTTTAAATTTATTGTGCTGTTTTTATTGATTTGGAAAAATAAAAATTTTAATGAACCATTTGACGGAATAGCTTATTCGGTTTTTATTTCTTTGGGTTTTGCCGGTTTTGAAAATGTTCTTTATGTTTTAAATCCTTATGTCGGGGGATTTGAAACTGCTGTTTTAAGAGCTGTTTTTTCTGTGCCGGGTCACGCTTTGTTTGCTGTTTTTATGGGTTATTATTTTTCGCTGTCTAAGTTTATTCCTGAAAAAAGAGGTATTATGATGTTTTTGGCGTTTTTGATTCCGTTTTTACTGCATGGGACTTATGATTTTATTTTGCTTTCGGATATTCCTCTTTATTTTATACCTTTTGGTGTGTTTTTAATTTTTTTATGGGCAGGCGGATTTATGAAAATGAAAAAACATTTGGGGGATTCTCCTTTTAAGAAAATTTAGTGTTGAAAAATTTGTATAAAAAGGTTATACTTTTTATATAAGTATTTTATCTCGTTGTAAAATTTGCGGGAAGATGTTTTTAAGAAAGCGTATTGTTTTTATTGACCTCGTTTTCTTGTCTTTGCCAAAGGATTTTTTGACGCTAAGGAAACGCTGTTGATTTGAAATTGCTTTTCTGGAAAGATTTGGTTATGTTAGACAGGCGTTTTCCTGAGATTTTTAGAAATCGGAGGAATTGCTGTGATTGAAGCTGTTAGCTGTGGAGGCGTTGTTATCCACAGAGGGAAAGTATTATTGCTGTATAAAAATCAAAATGGTCGTTATATTGGCTGGGTTATGCCTAAAGGAACCGTTGAGAAAGGTGAAACCTATCAGAAGGCTGCCTTGAGAGAAGTTAAAGAGGAAGCAGGTGTTTCCGCTGAAATTATTAAATATATAGGCAAAACACATTATACTTTTAGAGTTGACAGCGATGTTATCAGTAAAACGGTTCATTGGTATCTTATGACTTCTGATTCATATTATAGCAAGCCACAGGCGGAGGAATTTTTTATTGATTCGGGATTTTATAAACAGCACGAAGCGTATTATTTATTGAAATTTCAAGATGAAAAACAGATTATGCGAATGGCTTACAATGAGTATAAGGATTTAAAAAGAAAAGGCGTTATAGCCAAATACAAATAATAGGAGTGATTTTTTATGAAAGGTTCTGAAAACGCGCTTAGAGAAATTGAAAATTCTTTGAAAAAAATTCAGGAAAGAAGCAGCGGAAAAAAACTTGTTTTCGCTATTATCGGTGTTTCTATTATTATAGCGGGAATTATATTCGCTGTTATTAAGCTTAAAAAGAAATTTGATGAGGACCAAGACATTGAGGAGTCTGACGACGATATTTTTGAGTCTGACGACGATGACATTAGAGAAGATTATTACGCTTTGGATTATGAGGATGAAGAATAAATTTTATTTTTGAAGTTTATAAAAACACTGGTTTTTTGCCGGTGTTTTTTTATGTGGAAAAGAGTCTGAAAACAATTTGTATCGAAACTTTTAGTTATTATTACTAAAAAGTATACTTTTTGAAAAAACATTTTTTGTGTAGATTTTTGAAAAATTTTTATATACATTTTACAAACTATATGATATACTTTTAAAGTGTATTTGTTAAAAATATCCAATAAAATATTTTTTTCGAAAAGTTAAACTTTTTGATATTATGGGTATTTGGCAAGCATAGTGAAAGAACTTAAAAAGAAGTAAAAAAATTTATTTTACTCAAAAGTCTGCGAAGTGCTTCACAATTCGCTTACCGACTTTTGCCGCAGGCGGACGTAAAATATTTTTTTACCGTTATTCAAGTTCTTTCACTATATATGAAAGTTTGATGAAAACAGGGAGGATTTATCTATGAAGATTAAAAAGTTGGCTGGTGTTTTTTTGTCGGCGGCGGTTATATTGGCGAATTTTAGTTTTTGTTTCGCTGAGGAAAATAAGGGTTCTTCGATTGAACTCGCTGTGACAGGAACAGCGTATTCTGATGAGAATATTGTCGGAGGAAATATTTATTATGACCCCGAAACGGGAACGATAACAGGCTGTGATGATAGTGTTACATCGGCGGTTATTCCAAGTGAGATAAACGGGGTTAAGGTGACGAGTATAGGATATGCTGCTTTTTATGATTGCGGAAGCTTGACAAGCATAACAATACCAGAGGGAGTAACAAGTATAGGAGATTATGTTTTTATTCACTGCCACAGCTTGACAAGCATAACAATACCAGAGGGAGTAACAAGTATAGGAGATGGTGCTTTTGAGAGCTGTGGTTTGACAAGCATAACAATACCAGAGGGAGTAACAAGTATAGGAAATGATGCTTTTTATAACTGCGGTAGCTTGACAAGCATAAATGTAGGCGATGATAACGAACAATATTCAGACATTGAGGGAATTTTATTTAATAAAGATAAAACAATAATTTTGGGATATCCCGGAGGTGTAGAAAATAGTACTTATGTGATACCGAAAAGTGTAACAAGTATAGGAAACGGCGCTTTTTCTAGTTGCAGTAAATTGACAAGCGTAACAATACCAGAGGGAGTAACAAGTATAGGAGATAGAGCTTTTTCTAGTTGCATAAAATTGACAAGCATAACAATACCAGAGGGAGTAACAAGTATAGGAGATGGTGCTTTTTCTAATTGCAGTGAATTGACAAGCGTAACAATACCAGAGGGAGTAACAAGTATAGGAGATGGTGCTTTTGAGAAATGTAAAAGCTTAACAAGCATAACAATACCAGAGGGAGTAACAAGTATAGGAGATAGAGCTTTTTCTAGTTGCATAAAATTGACAAGCATAACAATACCGGATAGTGTAACAAGTATAGAAGATGCTGCTTTTGGAGATTGTGGTAAATTAATAGTATATTGTTATGAAGGTTCTTACGCAAAAGCTTATGCCGAGGAAAAAAATATTCCTTTTGAAATAATTAAGGAAGAAACTAAAATAATTTTTGACAGTGAGATTGCTCAAGTTGAAAAGGATAAAACAGTTAAGCTTAACGTAACAGTTTCGCCGGAAAATGAAAGGCTGATATGGGAATCAAGCAACAGTAATGTGGCTATGGTTGACCAAAACGGTGTTGTCAGAGGGATAGCGGAGGGATTCTCTGTTATAACGGTATCGGCGGCGGATAATTCGGCGGAAGCGAAATGCTTTGTGATTGTAAGCGGCGGCTCGGTTTATCCTACGGGAGTTTTGGGTGATGTTGATGGTGACGGAGTTGTTACGGCGGCAGACGCCGCTTTGGTGCTTAGAAAGGCTCTGAACGGAGAGTTTAGGTTTCCTATTGAGTAGAGGTTATAGTAATTACAGTTTAAAAGTTACAAAAAAATTATTTTACTTGCACGGGCTGCAAATTGCTCCGCAATTCGCTTGCCGCCCAGCAGTACTTACGTACGCGTAAAATATTTTTTGTTACAATTTAAGTGTAATTACTATATATGAGGGAGTCAATTTAAAGAAATTTGGATTGACTTCCTTTTTATTTTGGAGGTGTTCCTTAAAATTTTTATGAAAAACATTAAAATTACTTGAATTTATTTCACTTTTGTGTCAATATATAATAGAGCAAAAATTTTATGCTTTGGAGGAATAATTATGATTAAAACTGACATTGTCATAATTGGCTCGGGTATTGCCGCTTTAAGTGTCGCTAATACGCTCTGTAAAAACGGAAGAAAGGTTACTATTTTGACAAAATCATTGAAAACATCAAGCAACTCAAATCTCGCTCAAGGCGGTATTTCGGTTGCTCTTTCGGAAAATGACAATTTTAATATGCACTATGACGATACTTTGGAAGCGGGCTGTTATTTTAATAATTCCGAGTCGGTTATGACTCTTGTGTCAAACGCTCCTGAAATTATAATGGATTTTATAAATTCGGGTATGAGGTTTGATACTGATGAGAAAGGAAATCTTCTTTTTGGCAAGGAAGGCGCTCACCACATTAACAGAATTATTCACGCTGGCGGGGACAGAACTGGTCAAATGGTTATGAAAGAACTTTTCTCTCAATTAAATGAAAATGTTACCATTAATGAAAATGAAATGGTTCTGGAGCTTAGAGTTAAAAACAACGAATGCGGCGGTGTAGTTACACGTGATGAGGACGGTAATATAAACCGCTATGAAGCCAACTATACAATACTAGCGACAGGCGGTATCGGTCAGCTTTATCCTTGTACCTCTAATGACATTACTATTACGGGCGATGGCTTGGCTATGGCATACAGAGCGGGGCTTGAGCTTTCTGCCCTTGAGTTTGTGCAGTTTCATCCTACTATGCTGAATATTAACGGCAAAACTATGGGACTTGTTTCGGAGGCTGTCAGAGGTGACGGCGGTATACTTGTGAACCAGGACGGCGTTAGAATTATGGAGGGAGTGCATAAGCTTAAAGACTTGGCTCCCCGAGATGTTGTCTCAAGGGCGGTATATGACAGATATCTTTCGGGGGAGAGTATTTATCTTGACATCTCTAATATATATGGTTTCTCTGAAAGATTTCCTTATGTTTCTGAAATTTGTGAACGAAATGGTGTTGATTTGAGTAAAAATCTTATTCCTGTGAGACCAGGCGCTCATTTTCATATGGGGGGAATTAAAGCTAAACCTACAGGTGAAACAAGCGTTGACGGACTTTACGCTATTGGTGAGGCTGCCTGTACCGGCGTTCACGGGGCAAATCGTCTTGCCAGTAATTCTTTGCTTGAAGGGCTTGTTTTTGGAAAACTTACCGCTGATAATATTATGAGTTCTGAGAGAATCGCTCCTTCTTTTGAGTTTGAAGAAGCTGACGCTGAAATTGATAGATTGCCGTCAAAGAATGAGATTCAAAAGAAAATGATGAAATTTATTGGCATTGTTCGTTATAGAAACAAAATACCAGAAATTATAAAATGGTTTGAAAGTTTTATTCCTGCTGGGGTTGATAAGCCTTTTGGCAGAGTTAATTTGGAGAAAACAACAAATCAGCAAATGGAAATTTATAATATGATTACTACAGGATATCTTATCGCTAAGGCGGCTTTTGAACGGAGTGAAAGCCTTGGCGCTCATTATATAATTGATAAGGAGTGAAAAACTTTGAATGTACTCAAAGCAAAAGAACTCATTAAATCTTTTTTGATTGAGGATATTAATACAGGAGATTTATCCTCTGAACTTGTTTTTGATGAGGAACAGCGCGGAAGCGGAGTTTTTTTAGCTAAAGATGACGGCATAATTTGCGGAACAGATATTATTTCTTTGACTTATGAGGTTTTTGGGGACAATGTTTTTGTGGAACTTTTTAAAAAAGATGGAGAAGAAATAAAAAAAGGTGATAAAATCGCTAAAGTTGACGGAAAAGTAAGAACACTTTTGTCCTGTGAAAGAATTATATTGAATCTTTTGCAGCGTATGAGCGGTATAGCGACTTGTACAAATAAGGCTGTTAAACTTCTTGATGATGATTCTATTAGAATATGTGATACAAGAAAGACACTTCCTGGGCTGAGGTTATTTGAGAAATACTCTGTACTTTGCGGAGGCGGTTTTAACCATAGAATAGGGCTTTATGACGGCGTTATGCTTAAAGACAATCATATCGCTTTTGCTGGGGGAATTAAACAGGCTGTTGAACTTGTCCGCTCAAAAACAGGGCATATGGTTAAAATTGAAGTTGAAACTGAAAGTGAAAAACAGATTTTGGACGCCGTTGAGGCTGGAGCGGATATTATTATGTTTGACAATAGAACTCCAGAGGAAATTAAAAAGTTTGTAAAACTTATTCCAAAGCATATTGTGACAGAAGCCTCGGGAGGAATAGGATTTCATAATATCGCTGATTTTAAGGGCTGCGGAGTTAATTATATTTCTATGGGTTCTCTTACTCATTCCGCTGTTCCTCTTGATATTAGCTTTAACAGTATGGAGGGTAATAAGCTATGATTAATCGTATAAAGGAAATTAAAAAAGAACTTGGCAGCGAACTTATTATTCTCGCTCATCATTATCAGTCTGACGAAATTGTGGAAGCCGCTGATTTTGTTGGTGATTCTTTAAAGCTTGCCCAATACGCGGAGAAAAATAAGCTGGCTAAGTATATTGTGTTCTGCGGTGTTCATTTTATGGCGGAAACAGCTGACATTTTGACTGAAGATAATCAAATTGTTGTTATGCCTGATATTTCCGCTGGCTGTGATATGGCGGATATGGCGGATATTTCTCAGACTGAAGTCGCTTGGCAAAAAATTACTGAAAAACTGGGCAGTGATATTATGCCTGTTACTTATATAAATTCTAAAGCGGATATTAAGGCTTTTTGCGGCAGATATGGAGGTACTACAGTTACTTCGTCAAATGCTTTAAAGGTTGTTGAGTGGGGGCTTAAACAAAAAAACAGAATTTTCTTTTTGCCTGACCAAAACCTTGGGAGGAATACCGCTGTGGATTTGGGTATAGGTCTTGATGAGGTGGCGGTGTGGAATCCTGTTTCGGAGACGCTGGAATATGATGGGGATATGAACAATATAAAAATTATATTGTGGAAAGGATATTGCTATGTTCATCACAATATTGATATTAAAAAAGTTGAGCGTTTAAAAAAACTGCCGGAGTTTAAAATTATCGTTCATCCTGAATGTCCTTATGAAATTGCTAGTATTGCCGATTTTAAAGGTTCTACAGAATATATAATCAATAAGGTTAAATCTTCTGAAAAAGGCAGTTCTTGGGCTATTGGAACGGAATTTAATCTTGTTTCGAGGATTAAAAAAATGTATCCTGACAGAAATATTGAGATTATAGACCAAAACAGCAAGTGCAAGGATATGGGGCTTACTTCGGCGGAAAGCCTTTTAAATGTTCTTGAGGATATTTTAAAAGGGAATTTATCAAAAAGAATATGTGTTGATAAAGATATTGCTAAAGACGCTAAAAAGGCGCTTGATACTATGCTGTCTTTAAGCGTTTAAAGAAATTTGAGAATCTGTTTAAAAATTTTTGACGATTTTATAGGCGGTTAATTAAAAAAACAAATTTTTAAATTGGCTGCTTATAATTTTTAGGGAAACACCGCACAAAGGATATTAAAAATAATTTTTTAATTTGTCGGTGTTT
>CAOJPS010000027.1 GCA_948441255.1 uncultured Eubacteriaceae bacterium
CGATTTTATTGAGTTTCACGGTGACAGAGGGTTTCGTGACGATAAAGCTATAGTTGGGGGTATAGCTGTTCTTGACGGACTTCCTTGTACGGTTATAGGGATACAAAAAGGACATACTATTGAGGAAAATATTGAGAGGAATTTTGGCGCGCCTCATCCAGAGGGTTATAGAAAAGCTCTCCGCCTTATGAAACAAGCTGAAAAGTTTAAAAGGCCTATTGTTAATTTCATTAATACTTCTGGTGCTTTCTGCGGGATTGGCGCTGAGGAAAGAGGGC
Source organism: uncultured Eubacteriaceae bacterium (assembly GCA_948441255.1). Classification (GTDB taxonomy): domain Bacteria; phylum Bacillota; class Clostridia; order Lachnospirales; family CAG-274; genus MGBC114079. The sequence goes on from CAOJPS010000027.1 coordinate 279, forward strand.
AGGGAGAGGCAATTGCCAAAAATCTTTTTGAGATGAGTACACTTAAAGTTCCGTCAATCTCAATTATCATTGGCGAAGGGGGAAGCGGAGGCGCTTTAGCTTTGGCGGTTACTGATAAAGTTTGGATTTTAAAAAACTCAATGTACTCTATTTTATCTCCGGAGGGATTTGCCAGTATTTTATGGAAAGATTCCTCCAAAAGCGCGGAGGCAGCGGAAATTATGAAAATAACAGCATATGATTTGTTGGAACTTGGTGTTGTTGATGATATTATTGATGAAGTTGACGGCGGAGCACAGAATGATTTTGAATATACAGCAAAAGATATTAAAGAAAAACTTATATATGAGTTTTCACAATTGAAGAATACAAATATAGATGAATTAATTGAAAATAGATATAATAGATTCAGAAAATTCGGTGAATTTTCTGAATAACAAAATCCCTGATTACTTTAAAAGTTATTTTTAGAGCAATCAGGGGGTTTTTATATTACTTTTTTATGTTATCCTCAAAAAATTTGTCTTTTGAAACAGGACGTCCAAAATAATAACCTTGTATATAAGTAGGGTTTAAAGCCTCAAAAATCGATAGTTCTTCTTCTGTTTCAATTCCTTCAAGACAAACTTCAAGATTTATGCTATGAGCCATATCAATCATATGTTTTACGATTTTAAAATCATACGGGTTTTTAGACGCGCGTTCAACAAACGAACGGTCAATTTTAATCGTATTTACATTAAGATATTGAAGATATCTCATATTTGAATATCCTGTACCAAAATCATCTATCGCAAGTCTGAAATTACCCTCATAAAAACCTTTTATAAGTGCGTTATTCATATCTAAATGACCGCTTTCGGTTATTTCAATTACTATATATTTTGGGTCAAGCCCTGTTTCTTTTATACATTTGTTTATATCATTTAAAACATCGCTTGTTCGCAGCTGAACATAAGAAATATTTATATTTACTTTAAAATTTGGAATATATTCCTGCCAAAATTTACATTGTTTTATGGCAGTATGGAAAATCCATTTACCGACAGGAACAATAAGTCCGCTTTCTTCTAAAATCGGAACAAATTCAACAGGCGGCATATTGCCGTATTCTTTGCTTTTCCAGCGTAGAAGAGCTTCCGCTCCGACAAGTTTTTTTGTTTCATTTTCAATTATTGGCTGATAGTAAAGTTCGAAATCCTCAAAATTATTTTTTACGTCAATGCGCAAGTTTTCTTGAATTTTAAGCCGTTTTATGTAATTAACGTATTCAGTTTTATCAAAAATTTCTATATTGTTAGCGCCTTTTTTTGAAGCTAAATAAATAGCGAATTCTGATTTTTTGTATAAATCCTCAATATCATTATGTTTTTCTGAAGAAAACTCTATTACTCCGGCTGAAATTGTAAAAAAGAATTTATAATCAATATTTTCTGTTTCGGTTTCGACAGCGTATCTTATATTTTCATATGTTTTTTTTGCCTCATCAATTCCGCCGCCGTTATAATTAAAAATTACAAAGTTAGAATTTTCGTATCTATATGGACGTTCGTTATTCGCGATTGAATTTTCCAATATTCTAGCTACAATTCTTAAAACGTTATTTCCGCCGGATTTGCCGTAGCGTCTATTTAATTCTCCGAAGTTGTCGATTTTAATGCGCATTAAATAGCCTTTCGCGTTTTTGTTTTTTGAGATATATGATTTATAATCCTTATTTAATTGAATATCGGTTAAAAGACCTGTTATATTATCCGCTCTTTTAAGGCTGCCTATTTCAGAAATTCTTCCTGCAAGATAAGCCGCTTTGCCGTTTTTGTCAAGAACTACTTGTCCTCGGCAGCTTATCCACACATAATCACCATCTTTATTTTTCCATCTATACTCAAAATTATGAAGTTCTGTTTTTCCCTCTACAATTTCCTTTAAGTTTTCCTCGATCATACTATAATCGTCAGGATGTATTATATTTTTGAGGACATTTGTGACATTTTTAAATTTTGAACAAGGCAGAGGAAATCTTTTTACGGCTGATTCAGATATATTATAGCAGTCCTCAGCAAAATCTAAAATAAATATATAATCATCGGTACATTTATCCATAATCGAAAAAGCATATTCAAATTGAGAATATATAAGCTCGTTAGGTTTTATTAAATTATTCACGATTATCAACCCCTTTTGTATATACAATAAATTTTATAGTCAAATCACTTAAAAACAAGCAAGTTCAGCGGCTAAAAATCATTTTCACTTTGTTAGCGTCAGTCGGCGTAGGCTTCGGCTATGCTCTTCTTGCTGCCTTATGAAAATAATTTTTCTCTCGCTTCCTTTTGCTCATTTTCAAGTGATTTGACTATACCGTATAACCGTAGGAAATACCGACAAAGTCAAAGACTGCAAATATTTTTATGAAATAAAAATATTTGTAACCGAACGCGAATAAATTCGCCATTATATTAAGTGGAAACTTGTACTCTAACTGAATATAAGAGTAAATATCTATCTCTTAATTGATGAGCAACTTACTCAGTCGGGTAAAAAATAATAATAATCCAGGCGACGGTGAGAAATTTATGTGAAATGAAAAATTTTATAAGGAAACGCGGATAAATTAAACAAAAATTATTTTTATTTCCTCTTATGAAATATTTCTATGATTATTTTAACACAATTAAATTCATTTATCAATAGAATTAATAAAACTATCACGTAAATCGGTTTTTAAAAAATTTTAAAATACTGTAATATTTTTTGTTAATGCAATACCGACAAATAAAAAAAATTATTTTTAATATCCTTTGTACGGTGTTTCCTTAAAAAAGATTATCGGGCGCTGCCCGAACCCGCAAGCTAGTCAGTGCTTTTGGCAAAGCCAAAAGCTGGCTCCAGCCGTCCGCACTTCTTTGCGGCACATATTGAAAAAGGCTTGACCGAAAACTTTAAATCGCCTGCGGCGGACGTGAAAATTGATTTCTGTGGGTATTTATTTATTGTTATTGAAAAAAGTATATTATTGATATATAATATACTTTAAGAAAATTATATGGGACGGGTTATGTATGAAGTTTATTGAGTGTGAAAATGTCAAATATTCTTATCCGGCAGAAGGTGAGATTAATAAGAGTGAAGAATGGCTGAAGTTTGCGGTTGATGGTGTTGATTTTGACGCTTTAAGGGGAGAGTTTATAGCTGTTTTGGGTCACAATGGCTCTGGAAAATCCACTTTTGCTAGATTGCTTAACAGAATTTTTAAACCTTCTGAAGGTAATATATTTGTGGAGGGATTGGACGCCTCAGATGATAAAAATATATGGGATATACGAAAAAAAGTCGGTATGGTTTTTCAAAATCCTGACAATCAGATTGTCGCTACTGTGGTTGAGGAAGACGTTGCTTTTGGTGTGGAAAACATTGGGATTGAAAGTGATGAAATTGTTGAGAGGGTGGAAAAAGCTCTTAAAGCAGTTGATATGCTGGAAGATGCTAAAAAAGCGCCTCATCTTCTTTCCGGAGGGCAGAAACAGCGTGTTGCCGTTGCCGGAATTTTGGCTATGAAGCCTGATTGCATTATCTTTGATGAAGCGACAGCTATGCTTGACCCTATTGGCAGAAAAAAAATTATTGATATTATTCTTTCCCTTAATAAAAAAGAAAATGTTACCGTTATTCTTATTACTCATTTTATGGAAGAAGCCCTTTTGGCTGACAGGGTATTTGTTATGGAAAAAGGAAAGGTAGCGCTGAAAGGAACGCCGAAAGAAGTTTTTATGAATGCTGGTGAAATTAAAAGGCTTGGACTTGAAATGCCGGTTGGAGCTGATATAGGAAATCGTATTAGGAAATTGGGATTTAATGTGAGAGGAGATATTATTTATGATGATGAACTTGTGGATTATATTCTGAAAACGGGTCTTAAAAATATTGAATATATTAAACTTGATAATAAAAGGAATTTTAAAGATAAAATTATTGAGGTAAAAAATGTATCGTATGTTTATGGCGAAAAGTCAGTATTTGAAAAAACAGCTTTAAAAAATGTAAGTTTTGATATTTATAAGGGTGAGATTGCCGCTTTGATTGGTCATACAGGTTCTGGAAAAAGTACTCTTGTTCAAACGCTGAATGGCCTTATTAAACCTTCGGAGGGGCTAATTTTATATGACGGAAAAAATATTTGGGGAAATGATTTTGATATTAAAAATATAAGAAAACAGGTTGGTATTGTTTTTCAATATCCTGAAAATCAGTTTTTTGAGGAGACAATTTTTAAAGACGCTTTATTTGGCCCTTTGAATATGGGTTTTTCTGAAAAAGATGCTAAAGAAAAGGTTATTGAAGCTTTTGCTATGGTTGGAATAGATGAGGCTCTTTTTGAAAAATCTCCATTTGAACTTTCAGGCGGACAAAAAAGACGAGCGGCAATCGCTGGTGTTATCGCTATGAGTCCTAATGTGCTTATTCTTGATGAACCTACAGCTGGACTTGACCCTTTGGGAAAAAATGAAATTTTGAAAAACATAAGAGATATGAGGGATAGGCTTAATATGACAGTTGTTATGGTTTCTCATAGTATGGAGGAAGTCTGCGGGATTGCTGACAGTATTATTGTTATGAGTGACGGTGAAATTTTGATTTGCGGTGACTGTGATGAGGTTTTTTCTAAAAATGCTTTTTTGGAAAAGGCAGGAATTTATCCTCCTAATGTAAATGTTATTTTTAAAAAACTTATTGATAAGGGAGTTTCTGTGCCGTTGAATATCTATAATGTAGACGAAGCTGTTGAGTTTTTTAAGGAAAGGCTGTGTTCTTCTTGAAAGTTACTATAGGACAATATTATCCTGTTGATTCCGTTATTCATAGAATTGACCCTCGTATGAAAATCTTACTTCTGATTTTATTTGTTGTTGGTCTGTTCTTCGTTGAAAATTTATTTGGATACATTGTTTCCGCGTTGGTTTTGGGATTTACTATTAAATTTAGCAAAGTGCCTTTTATATTTATTTTGAGAGGGCTTAAAGGATTTTTATTTATTGTTTCGTTTACTGTTATTATAAATATGTTTTTTGTTGATAGCGGATATGTTATTTTTGAATATTCTTTTTTTAAATTGACGCTTGATGGAGTTTGGTTTTCTTTTCAGATGATTTGTCGTCTTGGTTTTTTGACAGCCGCGTCTTCGGTTTTGACTTTTACAACTTCTCCTATCCAGCTTACTCACGCTATTGAAAGGATTTTGAAGCCTTTTGTGAGGATAGGAGTTCCTGCCCACGATATAGCTATGATGATGACTATCGCTATTAGGTTTATTCCTACCTTGACCGAGGAAGTTGAAAAGATTAAAAAGGCTCAGATGGCGAGAGGCGCTGATTTTGAGGGAAAAGGAATAAAAAAGAGAGCAAAGGCTTTTATTCCTATTTTAGTTCCTTTGTTTGTTTCCGCTTTTAGACGTGCCGATGAGCTTGCTATGGCTATGGAGGCAAGGTGCTATAGGGGAGATATTGGCAGAACGTCAATGCGTAAACTAAGGTTTAAAGTTATTGATTATTTGAGTTTGTGCGTTGGTATTGCTTTTCTATGTTCTATATTATATTTAAACTATAGTGAAAGAACTTGAATAACGGTAAAAAAATATTTTACGTCCGCCTGCGGCAAAAGTCGGTAAGCGAATTGTGAAGCACTTCGCAGACTTTTGAGTAAAATAAATTTTTTTACTTCTTTTTAAGTTCTTTCACCATATAGCAAACCAATAAAATGATGCCTTTGACAAATTATAAAAAACTGATATATTCAATCATTATTTTGTTGTTTTGTTCTGAAAATTTTGCGGATTGCTATAGGAGGATTTTTATGAATATACTTTTAACTTTGTCTTATGACGGAACAAATTATTTTGGCTGGCAAAGACAGAAAAATCAAATAAGCGTTCAGCAAAGGCTTGAGGAGGCGCTTTCAGCTCTTTTGAAAAAAAATGTGGAGGTTAGAGGAGCAAGCAGGACAGATACAAAGGTTCACGCTTTGGGGCAGGCGGCGTTGTTTAAAACTGAAACATCTATTCCGATTGAAAAATTTCCTTATGCTTTAAATTCTTTTCTTCCTGATGACATAGTGGTTACTGAGGCGAGAATTGTTTCGGATACGTTTCATCCGCAATATAGTGTACTTAAGAAAACATATCAATATAAAATACTGAATACTGAATTTAAAAATCCTAAACTAAGAAATTATTCTGAATTTGTAAGACAGTTTCTTGATATTGATAAAATGAGAGAAGCCTGTGAATATTTTATTGGAACTTATGATTTTCGAGCTTTCTGCGCTTCTGGGAGTACGGCAAAAACCACGGTTAGGACAGTTTTTGACTTGTCTGTTTCCAAAAATGATGATATTATAGATATTGAGGTTACGGGAAATGGATTTTTATATAATATGGTGAGGATTATCGCCGGTACTTTAATTTATGTTGGTATTGGGAAATTTCAGCCTTGCTTTGTTAAAGAAATTATTGAATCAAAGGACAGAACTCTTGCGGGAAAGACAGCAGGCGCAAGCGGACTTACATTGATGAAAATTTATTATAAGGAGTAGTTTATGCTTACGGAAAATTATTTACAGGATTATTTGAAAGAGGTTTTGCCGCTGTGTGAGGGAACTTTGGGAGATATTCAGAAAGATTCGTATAAAAAAAATGTACCAATTATTCATAATGATGTGGTAAGGCTTTTGAGTGTTTTGCTGTCTATTAAAAAACCAAAAAATATTTTGGAAATAGGCGCGGCTATTGGGTTTTCTTCCGCTCTTATGAGTAATTTTATTGAAGATGGCGGAAAAATTACAACTATTGACAGATTTGATGTTATGATTGAACAATTTAAGGAAAATATAAAAAAAATGAAATTGGAAAATAAAGTGGAACTTATTGAGGGTGACGCTTGTGATATTTTGCCCTCGCTTAATCAAAAATTTGATGTTATTTTTCTTGACGCCGCTAAGGGTCAGTATATTCAGATGCTGCCCCATTGTTTAAGGCTTCTTGAGGTTGGCGGTCTTTTTATAGCTGATGATGTTTTACAGGACGGCAGAATAGCTAAAAAGAGGCTGGATATTCCAAGACGGCAGAGAACTATCCATACACGTATGAGAGAGTTTCTTTGGGAGATATCCCATAATGACGCTTTGGAAACATCTATTTTGACTATTGGTGACGGTGTGGCTTTATGTCATAAAGTGAAAGAAATTTGATGGAGGAATTTTTATGAGTAAAAAAGTTGAGCTCCTAGCTCCTGCCGGGGATTTGGAAAAATTGAAAATCGCTGTTTTGTATGGGGCGGACGCTGTTTATCTTGGTGGGACAAGTTTTGGACTTAGGGCGAAAGCTAAAAATTTTGATGAGAAAGAAATGGAAGAGGGAGTCAAGTTCGCTCATAGCCACAATGTCAAAGTTTATGTTACCTGCAATATTTTCGCTCATAACTCGGATTTTGAGGAATTGCCCGAGTATTTGAGATTTATTCATAAAATTGGCGCGGACGCTGTTCTTGTCGCTGACCCAGGAGTGTTTTCAGTTGTAAAAGAAACTGTACCTGATATGGATATTCATATTAGCACACAGGCTAACAATACAAATTATAGAACAGCTCTTTTTTGGCACAAGCTTGGTGCTTCAAGAATAGTTATGGCAAGGGAACTCTCTTTAAATGAGATAAAGGGAATATCGGAAAATATTCCGGAGAGTTTGGAAACGGAAGCTTTTGTTCACGGGGCTATGTGTATTTCTTATTCGGGAAGGTGTCTTCTTAGTAATTATTTGAGCGGAAGGGACGCTAATAAGGGCGCTTGTTCTCACCCGTGCAGGTGGAAATACGCTCTTGTTGAGCAGACAAGACCAGGAGAATATATGCCTGTTGAGGAAGATGAGGACAAGAGGGGAACTTATATTTTTAACTCAAAGGATTTGTGTATGATTGAACATATTCCTGAACTTGTTGAGGCTGGAATAACAAGTCTTAAAATTGAGGGAAGAATAAAAACTTCTTTTTATGTTGGAACGATTATAAAAGCTTACAGAGAGGCTATTGATGATTATTTTAAAGACCCAAAACTTTATTTGGAAAAAAAGGGTTATTATCTTGAGGAAGTTAAAAAGGCAAGTTACAGAGGTTTTACAACAGGATTTTATTTTGGAAAGCCCAACGAAAACGAACAGATTTATACTACTAGTTCTTATATAAGAAATTATGATTTTGTTGGTATGGTTTTGGAGTATGATGAAAAAAGCGGTTTTGCTGTTATTGAACAGAGAAACAAATTTGTTGTTGGAGATGAAATTGAGTTTTTGAGAGCCAAGGGAGAAACATTTTCTATGACAGTTGAGGAGATGTATGACAAGGACGGATTTTCTATCTCGGAAGCGCCGCACCCTCAGCAGATAATTAAACTAAAAGTATCTAAAAAAGTTGAGCCTTTTGATATGATGCGAATGTGTTCGATGTGAGTTTTATGAAAATTTATAATTAACGGAACCTTTTTTATCGGGAAAGCGTTACTGATAAAAAAGGTTCCAGAGGATAGGCGTTTGTGTTATATTTTTAAGTTTATTTTTTCAAAAATCAAATTTTTTACAATTCCTAATCTTCTTACAATAGAGCCTGCTACATAGCCGTTTTCCGCCATTTTGTCAAATTCTGAAAAACTGATCCATTTAGCTTCAGTGGTTTCACCAGGCTGCATTGTCAGGTTTTCGATTTCAATGTCTTTTTTTGTAAGATAAACGTCAATAAAAGCGGCGCTTTCTTTAATAGTGGATATTTCAAAAAGTTCATCATCTTTACATTTTATTCCTGTTTCTTCAAATAATTCTCTTAAAGCGGCTTTTTTACTGGTTTCTCCGCTTAAAGCTGAACCTACGGTAACTTCCCACAAATTGGGATATGATTCCTTATTTGGGTCCCTATGTGTTATAAGAATTTGATTTTTACTATTTACTGTTACGATTAGAACTACAATATGATATTCATTTTCATTTTGAGGAAGTCCTCTTTGGTGAGTTTTATTGAGCGGTTTTCTATTTTCATCATATAAATCCCAGTATTCCAAATTTTTTCGTCCTTTCGTGTGATATAGTCAAAGCGACTGAGTTTGTTTATTTTTAATAAGTTTTATAATAGTATAATAGCATTATAATTAATTTTTGTCAAATATAGTTATCTAAGGGAACACGTAAATCAATTTTCACGTCCGCCGCAGGCGATTTAAAGTTTTCGGTCAAGCCTTTTGAAAAAGGCTTGCGGGTTCGGGCAGCGCCCGGCTAATAATTTTTTAATTATGCGGTATTTCCCTAAATTAAAATTCTTTTAATCAAAGGATTTTTGTGTTATAATTAATATACAGCAATTCCAGAATAAACAGAGGATAGAAAAAAACATTTTATTCAATATTTCTTAACGCTTTCGGTGTTTAAAGAGCAAAACACCTTTCGCTAAAATATTAGAATAAAATATTCTTTTTCTATCTATACCGGAATTGCTGTAAATAATTTATGGGGGTGATTTTATGAATTATTTATGGTTTTGGCTGATTACTTTTGTTGTTCTTCTTGTTTGTGAAATCGCTACAGCCGCTTTGATTTCAATTTGGTTTTGCGGAGGAGCGCTTGCCGCTGTTTTGGCTAATTTAATGGGGGCTTCTTTCCCTGTTCAGATGGTTGTTTTTGTTGTTTTTTCGTTTATTCTTATTGGATTGACAAGGCCTTTTGTTAAAAAGGTGATTAGAAAAGAACCTTTAAAAACAAATGTTTCTACTATTATAGGAAAAAAGGCGGTTGTGACAAAGCAAATAAATAATAATCAATCTATAGGTGAAATAAGTATAAACGGGCAGTTGTGGTCAGCAAGAAATATTTCGGAAGAAATAATTGAACCGGAAACAAATGTTATTGTTGAGGAAATTCAAGGGGTAAAAGCTGTTGTGAAAACAATTTAATTTTTTAGGAGGAAATTATTATGGACTCATTATCAGGCGGTTTGACCGCTTTAATTGTAATCGCTGTTATAATTTTAATTGTACTTGTCGCAAATATAAAAATTGTTCCTCAGGCATACACTTATATTGTTGAAAGGCTTGGAGGATATCACGCAACTTGGGAGACGGGACTTCATTTTTCCATACCTATAATTGACAGGGTATCAAAAAAAATAAATATGAAAGAATTGGTGGCTGATTTTCCGCCGCAGCCAGTTATAACAAAAGATAATGTAACTATGCAAATAGATACTGTAATATTTTTACAGGTTACCGACCCTAAGCTTTATTCTTACGGCGTTGATAATCCTATGAAAGCAATTGAGAATTTGACCGCTACTACTTTGAGAAATATTATAGGTGATTTGGAACTTGACCAGACTCTTACTTCCCGTGATATAATAAACTCAAAAATGCGTTCTATACTTGACACGGCAACTGACCCTTGGGGTATTAAGATAAATCGAGTTGAACTTAAAAACATTATGCCGCCTAAGGAAATTCAAGATTCTATGGAAAAACAGATGAAAGCTGAACGTGAAAGACGTGAAAAAATTCTTCAGGCGGAAGGTGAAAAGAGAAGCGCCATTCTTGTGGCGGAAGGTGAAAAAGAATCCGCTATATTGAGGGCGGAAGCTGATAAATCTGCCGCTATATTGAAAGCGGAGGCTGACAAAGAGGCTCAGATTAGAAGAGCGGAGGGTGAAGCGGAGGCTATACTTGCCGTTCAAAAAGCCACCGCTGAGGGACTGCGTATGCTGAGTGGCGTTGACGTGACCTCGCAGGTTATAAAGCTTAAAAGTCTTGAGGCACTTGAGAAAACCGCTGACGGAAAGGCAACGAAGCTTATTATTCCGTCTGATATGCAAAATCTTACGGGTATTGTTTCATCAATTAAAGAAGCGGTTAAGGAATAAAGGAATAGAAATAAAAAAAACAACAAGCGCCGGAGGATTAAAAGTCTCTCCGGCGCTTGTTGTTTTTCTATAATAAAACCCCCATAGCAATCTGCTATGGGGGGTTTGCGGCAAAATGAAATGCCTAAATTAATTTAAACCTTAATTATTCAGCAACAGGTTTAAGATACTGAGCTAAAGGAAGATTTCGTTCTCTTACGTTGTCAGTAATCAATTTAGCCGCTGCCGCCGCACCATCTTTGCTAAGGTGAGTTTTATCAGTAGTTTTTCCGTCACCTTTATTGTATGCGTGCAATAACTTTCTAGCGTAATCATACGCTTCTGCTTCTGTTGAACCTTCATTAACTTTATCTGTGAAAACTTTATTCCAATATTCCTGTGACAAAGCTGTTAAATCAATATATTTAAGTTCTTCTTCGTCCGCAAGTGTTTTGATTGCGGCAACATAATTCATACCCTTAATTCCTGTTGTTTTCCAGGTGGAGTTAGTATGCTGTCCTAAATCAGCCACTTCTTTTATACCATCTCCATCTGTATCTTTAGGAGCACCCTGAAGTCTTGTAACAGGAGTAACTAAAATGACAGTTGCTCCTGCATCTTTAGCAGGTTTGATATATTTATTGAAATAATACCATTCAAAGGAAGGAACTTTTCCATCTTCTGAAGCTGTTCCAGGAACACTGATAATTTTTTCTACAGCAACATAGCCGTTTTCGTCAGCTTTAGTTCTCCAGTCTAAACCAGCAGCTCCGCCGATTCCGCCTTCTCTTTTTCCGTAATTTCCGTCAACAGTGGCATATTTTCCTAAGTTGCTGCTTTGTGTATTAGTGCTGTCAATTAATTCCTGAGTTATTTTTACTGTTTGAGGTTTTGGGTCTTCTTTAGAATTAGTTATATTGCTATCATAGTCAGCTTTATGCTTATCATAGTCAGTTTTCCCTTTTTCAGTATTTAGATCATACTGATCACCAACATTGTCCAAATTCCATACTTTTAACAAGTCTTTTTCATCATTATGACCAAACTGAATTAAAACATAATCACCGGCTTTAAGCCCATCGGTATATTCTTTATAAGGCGCGCCATTTTCATAAACATAAAAATCTCTCGCGCTTCTTCCGCTTCTTGCAAGGTTTTTAATAGTTATTTTACTTGTGTCAACATAGTCTTCAAGACGCATTCCCCAGCCTTGTCTGAAATTATAACCCACAACATTTTCTGCTGTATAATTACAAACAGTGGAGTCACCTAAAACCCAAAGAGTTGGATTATTTGAAGGTCCTGGACCTGGTTCTGTAGTGTCAGGCTCTGTTGTGGAATCCTCTGTTTTAACTTCAGTTGTAGTTGCTTCTGTATCTTTTTCTGTTGTGTCTACAGAAGGCGTATTATTTTTTGTAAATACATATGACGGGTCGATTGATTTATTCAAAATCTGAGCCGCATCCATAGCGGTAATTACGTCATCGCCGGAAACTTCCGCAGCGGCAAGTTCAGCTTTTGAAAGAACTTTGTTTACCTTATTAAGAACATATTGCAAAACCGTAGAAGCATCATCTGCTGTGATAACTCCGTCACCATTAACATCACCAAGCTCTAAAGGTTTTTCTGGAGCTGCTTCGGTAGTTGCTTCTGTGTCTTTTTCTGTAGTCGCTACAGTGTCTTTTTCTGTAGCTGATTCTGTGTCTTTCTCTGTGTCAGCTTCTGTATCTTTTTCTGTTGTGTCTTCTTCAACAGGAGGTGGAGTAACTCCGCCTTCTGGAGTAAGTTCAAATCCATAAATTCTTGGTCTTGTACTTCCTGTAGTCATAATATATTCAGAACCGGCTTCAACTTTTACAAATACTTCTGTATAAGTATTATCTGATGATACAGTTCCAAGTACAAAATTTTCATTAGTAAGTTTTAATTCATTATTAACATCATTTGCGGTGAAAAATCCTATAACTTCTCTTTCAGAACCATTAAGTTTATTAACAGCAAATCTTCCGCTAGCAGTATTAGGTAAAACTTTAAGAGTTCCTGTCTTTTTAGCAGTATACTCAATATAAGTTATAGAATTTTCGCCTATTAAACCTTTAGTATTTACAACACCATTTCCGGTTCTTCCGCCGATATAAGCGTTGGGAGTATTAAATCCCTTTTGAGTATGATATACAATTTTAAAATCATCATTTTCTGTAGTAGCTGTAGTAGCATCTGAAGATACCAATTCAGGAGTATCTTGGTCAAAAGTCCATTCAAGACCTGCTCTTGACTCAACTGACTCCGCAAAAGTATAAGTTATGCCTAATGACAAACACATAGTCATCGCAAGAATAAAAGCAACGATACGCCTAAATAAATTAGGTTTAAATTTAATGTTTTCCATTCTTTTTTTTCCTCCTTTTTTAATTTTAAAATTAATGATAAAACAACTTAAAGCAACACTTATTTAACTGTATATGTAATGCTTTTTGAAAGCCGCAAAGTTTTAGAAAGGCAGTTAAACAAATAGCTACTTTATTTTATTATTATAATATATACACAATAATTTTGTCAATAGCATAGCTTTATTTTTAATTTTCGTTTTTCTTGACTTGCCTTTGCGGATTGAGATATAATAAAAGAAATAAATTTGGGAAACACCGCAAAAAAGGGAATAAAAATAATTTTAATTATGCGGTATTTTCTTTATAGAAAATGGGGGTATTTGTTTTGAACTTAAATTTTAAAAAATTGTTTTGTTTGATACTGTCGGTTTGTATTTTTTCCGGTGTTTTTGGGGGCATTGGTGTTTTTGGATATACTCCCGAGCCTGCTGTTAAAAAGGCTAAATCACCAGTTACAATTAATGTTGGAAAAGACGGGAGATTTGAGTTTAACTCAATTCAGGATGCTTTAAATTCTGTTAAAGAAGAACCCACTGTTTACGCCCCTTTGACAATTGTTATTGACGAGGGAATTTATGAGGAGGAAATTAATGTTAAGCTTCCTTATGTTGTTTTTAAGGCGCCGGAGGGGAAAGACGCCAAAAAAGTTGTTATTACATATGACAAGGCTAACGGTCACGTTGACGACCCAGCTAAGGCAAAGGGAACTCAGCAGTCGGCAACGGTTACACTTGAAAAATCCGCCGTTGGTTTTAGAGCCGAGAGAATAACATTTGAAAATTCTTATAATATAGGCGAGGAACACGCTCACAGACCGCAGGCGCAGGCGGTTGCGCTTGTTAGTATGACGGACAAGGCTGTTTTTGAGGACTGCCGTTTTATTGGAAGGCAGGATACTCTTTATCTTAAAGGGGCTTCTAAGGGCAAAGAGGTTTTTGGCGACGCTAATAAAGCGAGAACTTATTTGAAAAATTGCTATATTGAGGGAACAGTTGATTATATTTTTGGCGACGGTACGGCTTATTTTGATAATTGCCGGCTTAATATGACATATAGAGAAAACGGAGGGCATTATACTGCCGCAAATACCACCCTTTCAAATATAGGCTATGTTTTTTATAAATGTATTTTGACCGCTGATTCTTCTTATGGAAATGAACCTAATAAAGTTGTGGATTTGGGAAGACCTTGGCAGGGCGACGGCGCTTATCCTTATTATGGCTCTCACACCGCTTTTATTGAGTGCGTTATGCCGGATTCCCTTAATAGTCTTGGCTTTGTTCCGTGGAATGATACTACTGTTAAAAATAAAATAAGATATATGGAGTATGGTTCTGTTAATTCTAAGGGAGAAGAAATTGAACTTGCCCCTGTTAGAAATGATTTTATGAAACTTTTGACAAAAGAACAAGCTGAAAGCTATACCCCTTATAATATACTTAAAGGCGATGACGGCTGGAATCCTTCGGGTAGCGAAATTGAGGAAGAAACTAGGGTTTTGGATATTACTATTGACAATTATTCCTTGAGCGTTCCTCAAAATTCCTCTAAAAAGGTTGAAGCGCTTGTTTTACCGTTTAACGCCGATAATAAAAAGGTACATTGGAAAACCGGCAATGAAAAAATAGCTTCCGTTGATGAAAACGGGGTTGTTACGGGAGTTTCTATTGGCAAAACAACTTTGACGGCGGAAACTGATGAGAATGGTTTTTCGGTTTCGGCATTTATTGAAGTTACTCCTGAAAAAACTGATTTGCCTGTTGTTAAAGATATAAGTATTACTGAAAAAGATATAAAAAACGGCGATTTAGTTTCTTTAAATTATAGTTATGAACTTAAATCGGATGATGATATTGACAACGCTCTTATTAAATGGTGCGCTGTTGATTTTGAGGGCAATGAGTATGAATTGAAACAAGGACGAGGAAAAAAAGCTAAAGTTTATGCCGTTGATGATTTTGATGTTGATTATAAATTAAAGGCTTATATTTATCCTGAAACAATTACTACTTATGGGGAAAGCGGTTCCCCTGTTTCTGTTGAGACAGAGGAGGCTGTCGCTTCCGGTGAAGAAAACAAATCTCACTTATATTTAAGAGATAATTTTTTGAATATTAACAAATTTTGGAATACCAAAGGAAATTTAATTTCCTATAAAAATGGTGAAAAAGAAGCTGAATGGGAAAATATTATTTATAATGCTAGGCTTAGATTTGACCCTAATAAGGGAGGTATAAGTTCTGACGATTCTATTGATTTTTATACGGCTTTTTTGGGAAAGGATAAATCTTATTACAGATTGAATTTGAAAAGAGGTTCTAACACTGATTCGCTGAAAGTATATCTCTATAAAAAGAATATTGGTGAAGATGAGATTTTGGTGGCTTCGGATGAAAACAGTCTTTCTAAAAAAGTGCCGCAGGCGAGAGGAGAGGAAAATCCTTTCTTTACGATAAAAGAAATTATTAGTAATGGAGAGGTTTCCGTTGATTTTACAATTGAGGGAGAGGATAAGCCTGCTATGTCGATGAGCTTTAAAGATGATTCTCCTATTTATGGATTTACGGCTCTTGAAAGCACATCAGACGCTCTTTTGAAAACTACGCTGACTATTGGTAAATTTTTGCCTAAAAAGGCTGAAAATAACGAGGTTATTAAAATATGTCTTGCCGGAGATTCTACTGTTAAAAATTATGGCAGTGATGATACTATCGGCGGCTGGGGAGAATATTTACAGCATTATTTTGACAGTGACCACGTTAAAATTATTAATAAGGCGGAAGGCGGAAGAAGCACCCGTTCTTATATTAACCAGGGTCGGCTTGCTGACGCTGTAAGTGAAATAGGTGAGGGTGATTATCTTTTTATTCAGTTTGGCCACAATGACGCAAGGACAGATGAAAACGCTTTCCTTGAGCATTCTGTGCCTTTGGGAGAACCTGACGCTAACGGAATTTATCCTACTAACGCCGGGGTTAAATCAAAAACCCCTAAAGGGATTTTTGAGTTTTATAAAGATATGCCTTATTCGGAAACGTTCTATTCCTATGAAAGCGGAGGTACTTTTAAATGGTTCCTTAAACAATATGTGGAGGAAGCGAGAAAAGTTGGAGCGACACCTGTTTTGATTACTCCTGTGGCAAGGGTTTTCTTTGACAAAGACGGTAAAATTACTCCTCATCACGGTGACGGCGACGGTTATGTTAAGGCTGTTTTGCAAGTGGCGGAGGAAATGGACGTGGCTTGTGTGGATATGTTTGACATTACAAAGACTATGTATGAAAATTATGGCGTGAGGGTTACTCAGGGCTTGCAGAATGTTAAATCTGACGGGACAATGGATATTACCCATTATAATAAATTTGGTTCTAATATTGTTACGAGCAAGCTTATTGAGGCTTTAAGACAAGAGGGAGTTTATGCCTGTGTTTATTCTAAACCCTCGGATAAAGCTGTTTCACGTACAGAGGATATGAAGTCCGCTATGGTGTATATCGCAGGAGGTTCAGGAGTTTGTTCTCCTTTTGACAATTCGGAATATTCTGTTCCTAAAAGAGGTTGGGGAGATTACGTTCAAAAATATTTTGATGATAAAATTACTGTTTTGAATATGGCTGTTGACGGAAAAAGTTCTAAAAGTTATATTCTTGAAAATAATTATAAAGATATTTTCGCCAATATAGCGGAGGGCGACTATATTCTTATTAATTTCGGTATTGACGATATTATTAAAGAAAATGCTGATGATTATACCACTCCCGGAGGTGATAAGGATACAGAGGGTTCTTTTAAGTATTATCTTTACAATTATTATATAAAACCAGCCCTTGATAAAAAAGCTGTGCCTATTGTTATTTCGCCTTACGCTGAAAGTGTTTTTGGCGCGGATAAAAAAGCGCTGGACGTTTATTTGGATTATGTGAACGATATTAAAGAGCTTACCGCTGAAACCGGTGCTTATTATATTAACCTTAATGACATTATGAAAGATTATTATAATACTAACGGTGAGGAAAAAGCGGATTTGTATCACGCTGTGTATAAAGATAAAAATGCTGGGAAAAATGGTATTGATACTAACGCTTTGAGCAAAACAGGCGCTTTGGAAGTTGGAAAGGCTATTTTGAAACAAATAGGTTTTTCTTCGGCTACTTTGAAAGACTATATTAATCAGACACTGCTTGAAAATACAATTTATGTTGGAAAAGGCGAGTTTGTGACAGATATTCTGGAACTTATAGATGATGATGAGAATATTGAGTATTTGGGGGGAGGGCCTGCTGACATATCAAACGGAAAAACATATACCAACGCTGTGGGGAAGGCTTGGCAGCTTGATATTATAGAAGTAGATTCGGAAGGTTTGTTCTATCCCGAAAATGATATAGCGGTTTATGAGCTTATGGAAATTACTGAAAGAGTGCTTGATTTGAAAGGGAAGAAACAGAATTTTGATTTTAAGATTTTTGATGAGTTTACTGAAAACAAAGTTTCCGCAGAGCAGGAGGCTTATATTCTTATTAATGTTTATGAGGCTTTGAAATAACGTTAGGACCGTGGGACGCTGTCCCACACCCTGCAAGAGACTAGTCCCTTGACCCATAACGCAAAGCTGCCGCTTTGCTAAAAAAAATCGCGGCGGCGGCTTTGCCGCGATTTTTTATACAGCGAAACGTAGTTTCGCGTAAAAGTTCTTTGTTT
>CAOJPS010000028.1 GCA_948441255.1 uncultured Eubacteriaceae bacterium
TAAAAATGAACAAAAGGAGATGAGCTAAAATTTATTTTTACAAGGCGCTGGAAGGAGAGCATAGCCAAATTCCTATGCCGACTGACGGCAACACAGTAAAAATAAATTTTAACCATAGAACTTGTTTATTTTTAGGTTGGATTGCTATAAAATTAATGAAACAATATTATAACATATATTCGGTGATTTTTAATCACCGAATATATAAAAACCCCATTATTTTCTATAAATATTTTTTAGAATCTAAAATCTCTTGAGCCATTCTCAATTTCTTTCAAATTTTTAATCGCCAACTCTCTAACCTTTTCGCTGGTTATTTCTGAAAGTTCATTTTTAATGACATTTTCGCCTGTTTTTTTTGTATCCTCAGAAGCGTAATCCTCAAGATACTCTTTTAAAGTCATAAGAGCGTTTGGCTGACAGCAATTCGCTATCTGACCCGCTTTTACAAGCGTCATAAATCTGTCGCCTGTTCTGCCCTCACGATAACAAGCGGTACAGAAACTTGGAATATATCCAAGTTTTAATAACCAGTTGACAACTTCATCAAGAGTACGATTATCTTCTATATCAAACTGTGAAGAATTATCATCTTCGCTTTCTTCTTCAGCATATCCGCCAACACTTGTACGTGAACCCCCGCTTATTTGAGATATTCCCAAATCAAGAACTTTTTCTCTTGTTTTTTGAGATTCTCTTGTAGAAATAATCATTCCCGTATATGGCACGGCGATTCTCAAAACAGCCACAATTTTTTCAAATATTTCATCAGAAACAGCGTTTGAAAAGTTTTCAGGGTCAATATCATCGGCAGGACGAATACGAGGAACACTTATAGTATGAGGACCAACACCCATAGCCGCCTCAAGATGTTCAGCGTGCATTAAAATACCAACAAAGTCATATCTATACATATTAAGCCCAAACAAAACTCCTATTCCAACATCATCAATACCGCCTTCCATAGCCCTGTCCATAGCTTCCGTATGATAAGCGTAATTGCTTTTTGGCCCTGTCGGGTGAAGTTCCTCATAGGATTTTTTGTTATATGTTTCTTGAAAAAGAATATAAGTACCTATTCCAGCGTCTTTAAGCTTTCTATAATTTTCAACCGTAGTAGCGGCAATATTTACATTAACACGCCTAATAGCGCCGTTTTTATGTTTAATTGAATATATTGTTTTTATACTTTCAAGTATATATTCTATAGGATTATTAACCGGGTCCTCGCCAGCTTCAAGAGCAAGACGTTTATGCCCCATATCCTGAAGGGCTGTAACCTCTCTCACAATATCCTCCTGAGATAATTTCTTTCTGCTTATATGTTTGTTTTTATAATGGTAAGGACAATAAGTACAGCCATTCACACAATAATTGGAAAGATACAGCGGAGCGAACATAACTATTCGATTACCATAAAATTTTTGTTTTATTTTTTTTGCCAGTTTAAAAATCTTTTCATTTTCCTCTGGCAAATCACACTCAAGAAGAACAGCCGCTTCCCTATGAGAAAGACCTTTAAAATTTTCAGCCTTCTCAATAATTGAGGAAATAAGTTCCTTATTGCTTTTATTTTGACAGGCATATGAAATTGTTTCAAGAATTTCGCTGTCATCAATAAATTCCTCAGCTTTTTTTGATTTTACATCATACATAAAAATTCTCCCTTCTAAAAACCGTGAGAAACACAGTTTCATAGTCAATTAATTTTGCTGACCATAATTCGCTTTGTAATACATAACTTTTGTATACACATCAGGGAGCATTCCAAGTTTACCGGAAACAGAGCTTATAATATCGCTGGGAGCGTCAAAAATAACGCTTATTATTGATATTTGTCTTTTATAATAGGGAATACCCATTCTTCCAACAATATAATTATTATATTCGTGAAGTATATTATTTACTTTTTCAGCGCAATCAGTATTTTCAACCACAATACCAATCATAGCTATTTTATTTTCCATAAAATCACTCCTATAATAAAAAAATCAGGCAAATCGCCTTCCCACTCAGAAATCCCTTATGTGTCAGTACGATTATATCAAAAGAAACGCGTGGTGTAAAAAAATGTTCTCTGTAAGAAAAATCTTTCAGGTCACAATATTTCTTTATTAATTATAACACTTTTGAACATAAAATCAATACCTTTGATTTATATAATTGTCAATAACCGATTTTCTTATTTCCTCACAAAAAATATGTTCTTCTCTAAGTCTTTTTAAAATAATTTCATTTGTGGAATGCAAAATCATATTATAATCATCAATAACTATTTCAAAAAGTTTATTTTTAAGCGCTTTACTTTTTACGTAAATTGGATAAGCGGAAATACCTTTATAATTCAAAAGTTCAATAACTTTAAGTGTTGCCTGATCTTTTTTATTATAATAGTAATCAGCTTGCTTACTTTCATAAAAGTTAGAGGAATTCATTTTAATATCTTTTGCCATGGCGTTAAAATACTGATAATTAAACAATCCTTTTTTCACAGAATCAATTTTTTTAAAAGGCGTCGGTTTAAGATTTAAAACAGCGTCTATATTCTCTTTTAAATATTCTCCTTTACTCATATCGCCTTTTATATATTGCTCAATAAGATTATGCCGGTATTTAAAATATCTATCCAAAGCGTCCATAAAGTTTCAGTCCTTTCAAAGCAATTACAACATCTCTAGTATAACGCTTATGGCTAAAAATAACAACGGTTTAATAGTTTTTAAATTTTAAAATAATTGACAAAATTAAGTGTTGCGGTTATACTCAAAATAGGGTGGAAATATGTAGTATCTCCGTATCCCAACTAAATTAATTGGAGGCTAAAAAATTGAAAAAGCGAATTATTTCAAGTATTTTAATGCTATGTTTATGTGTTTGTACAATATTTAATGTGTATGCGTTAAAAGAAAGTGTTCCTTCACAAGAAAAGTTTCTTGCGAAAAAATCATCTAATGAATTGGTTCCCTATAATGATGTGACTGTCCCCACATATATGGAAGCTTATGAGAGTATGATTGCCTTAAAGACAACATATCCAGAAGGAATGAAATGGACAAATGATACTCCTTATACACTTAGTAATGCGTATACCTGGAAAGGAGGAAAACTTGAAAATGTAAACTCCGGCGTAGGTTGCGTCGCTTTCGCTTTCATACTCAGCGATGAGGCTTTTGGAAATCTGCCAGCGAGAATGACTTCAACATTCAAATTTTCAGATGTTAAAGTGGGCGATTTATTGCAAGTAAATAACCGTTCTCACACTGTTATTGTAATACAAGTAAGCGACTCTGGAGTTGTTATTGCCGAAGGAAATTACAACAGTTCTGTCCATTGGGGACGTTCTATGCCAAAGAGTGAGGTTGAAGCCGCCGACCGCCTTATAACTCGTTATCCAGAAGGATATATCTCACCAGATGACCCTACTGCAAACGAACCAATTGAGGGAGGAGAAGGAACCCTTGACGGAAATCTTAATTGGAAAATTACAAAAGCTGGTACACTTATTATTTCCGGAAAAGGAGCTATGCCCGACTTCAGTTCATACGATGAGCGTCCGTGGCATAATTACACAGATAAAATCTCAAAAATCGTTATTGAAAATGGAGTAACCTCAATAGGAAACCATTCTTTTTATGGCTGTAATGCTCTTAGCGCATCCATTTCCGACAGTGTGAAAACCATAGGAAACGGTGCTTTCCGCAAAACCAATCTTATTTCAGTAAACATTCCCGGCAATGTAGAAACCATAAATGACGACGCTTTCCGTGAATGTTCAAAACTTGTTTCCGTAGCCATTTCTAATGGCGTTAAAACTATTGGTGAACGTGTTTTTTATGGTTGTAGCGAACTAACAGGTATTACCCTGCCCGCTAGTATAGAATCAGTGGGAGCTGGAACATTTTTTAGCTGCAGCAATATGAAAAGTGCCGTATTTGTTCCAAGAGATGATGATAAAATAGTAACTCTTGGCGACAATATGTTTACTCAATGTTACTATCTAACCTATATAACATTGCCAAAAAAAATAGATTGTATTAGTACAGGTATGTTTCAAAATTGCTTGTCACTTCCAATTCTAAATATTCCGCAAGGCACAAAAAGTATTAATAGCGAAGCGTTTGTTGGTTGTTCTTTACTAACTAAACTATACATTCCAGACAGCTTAACAGAAATACAAATGAGAGTATTCCAAAATTGTTCCTTAAAAGATATATATTTTGCCGGTAATGAAACACAATGGAATAATGTAAGAAAATTAGGTGACACTATAGCGATGCTTCAAAAAATGACCATACATTACAATGAACCTGGTCCAACTGAATCAACCACTGAATCAACTACCGAGTCAACCACTGAATCAACTACCGAGTCAACTACTGAATCAACTACCGAAACTATTATTCACAAACCAGAAATAACAGTGGACGAACTTGAACCCGAAAACAATAAAAAAGTAACTGTTTCAATTAAAACAGATACCGAAAACGCGAAAATCTATTATACCATCGATGGAACCGAACCTACAGCAAATTCCGCAAATTATACCCAGCCATTTGAAATAAGCGGAGCAAATGAAACTATCGTGATTAAAGCATTAGTCATAGTTAATAATAAAACTTCAGAAATTGCTGTTAAAGAGATAAAATTTAGTAAGATTGAATATGGTGATACTGACGGTAACTTAGAGATAAACGTCAATGACGCCGCTTTATTACTCCAAAAGGTATTAAATAATAGCGCTAAATTGCCTATTGAGAAAGAAACAACAAACTATATGAAATATATTGATGTCAATGGTGACAAAGAATTAACAGCAGTTGATGCCGCAATGGTATTACAAAAAGCGCTGAATAATGATTTTGTATTTCCCATTGAAAAATAAGTTCGACAAAAAATATCACTTTTAAAAAACTGTCCGCATATACTGCAAATAAAGGACTGATATTTATGTGGTGCTTCAAACGAAGAATAATAGGCACAATATGCCTTGCTGTGGGAATAGGAATGTTTCTTTCCATTTTAATACCGTGGTTTAACTTTCTTACTTCTCTAATTTTAATAGCTTTTGGAGTATGGGAACTTTTTCTGTCATAAAAATATTAAAACCGTGGGACGCTGTCCCACACCCTGCAAGGGACTAGTCCCTTGACCCATATGACCCTAAACTTTAACAGGCAAAAACTGTCGTTTTTGCTATATAATTATAATATTTTCTCCTGCGAAACGTAGTTTCGCACAAAAGTTTTTGTCAAACTTTTTTCAAAAAGTGCCGCAAAGAAGTGCGGACGGCGTAAGCCGGCTTTTGGCTTTGCCAAAAGCACTGACTATGTTTGCAGAGGTTTGGAGACGGAGTCTCCAAGGTTTTTATATTAACTTAGTGCATATGAGGTAAAAAGCCCACACACAAAAAAAGGCTGTCGGTTTCCCGACAGCCTTAAAGTTAATCACAATATATTTAAAAAAATTTAAATTACTGTAACAACTGAACAACCTGGCTTGTAGACTGATTAGCCTGAGCAAGCATAGCAGTAGCAGCCTGCTGAAGAACGTTAGCAGCTGTAACTTTCATCATTTCGCTTGCCATATCAGCGTCTTCTATACGAGATTTAGCTGAAGAAAGGTTTTCAGAAGAAACCTGAAGGTTGTTGCTTGTGTATTCAAGTCTGTTGCTTACAGCACCAAGTCTTGCTCTTTCATCAGATACTTTACTGATAGCAGCGTCAAGAACGCTAATCTGAGCTGACAATGTACTAGTCATTGTATTAGAGTCAGCAACAGTTGAAGCTACGTTTGCCAAACCAGAAGCCAATACAGTAGCGCTCATTTTGCCAATTTCCAAATTAATTTTCTGCTGAGCGTTAGCGCCAATCTGGAAGAAGAGAGCGTTAGCTGTACCAGAGAACTTACCTGTAGTAAGTTTCTTTTTGTTGAACTCTGTTCTTTCAGCCATACTATTAATTTCTTCTGTAAGCTGTGTAAGCTCTTTAGAGATTTTTTCACGGTCAGCTGATTCATTAGTATCATTAGCAGCCTGAACGCAAAGTTCTCTCATTCTTTGAAGCATAGATTCAATTTCACTGATTGAACCTTCAGCAGTCTGAATCAAGCTGATAGCGTCCTGAGCGTTTTTGTCAGCCATATCAAGACCTTTAATCTGAGCTCTCATTTTTTCAGTGATAGCCAAACCTGCGGCGTCATCAGCAGCGTGATTGATTTTTTTACCGCTTGAAAGTCTTTCGCTTGATTTTGATAAAGTTGTACCAACAGAACCTAAGTTTCTGTGTGAGTTTAAAGCTCTAATGTTAGTGTTAATTACTGTATTACTAGCCATAGTAAATCCCTCCATTGATTTAAATTAATGCAAATCCTTTTGCACTTTATAATATAATATATTATGTTATAAATGTTAAATTAAATAACAAAACACTTCCGCGGCAAGTGGTTTATTATTTTAATTTACTGTTTACAATATATATATCGGCAGCAAAAAAATTAACTTAACAGTTTTTTTAAAAAAAATAAAAAATTTTTTTATTTTTTTCAGACAGGCTTCTAACTCTCTATATAGTGAAAGAACTTAAAAAGAAATAAAAAAGTTTATTTTACTCAAAAGTCTGCGAAGTGTTTCACAATTCGCTTACCGACTTTTGCCGCAAGCGGACGTAAAATATTTTTTTACCGTTATTCAAGCTCTTTCACTATAAATCAGAAAAAATAGCAGGAAGCAAATTTTTAAACTCCAATAAAATCATCTCGGCTATTTCTCTCATTTGGGGATGAGCGGCGGCGGCTGTTCTCAATTTAAAGAAATGCCGCCATTCTCTCAAATTCATAGTAACAACAATTTCGGTTTTAAGGGAATTAGGCAGAACAGCCCTGGCTTCTTCCGGCTTTGCGCCTTGTTCAATAAGTCTGATATACTGACTTTCGGCAAACTCCATACTTTTTTTCCATTCATCAAAAAAGGCTTTTCCCTCTTTTGTATTTTCATCCCAAAAGCAAGGTTTAATAAATGTAAGCTCGTTTCCAAACTTATCTTTTGAATAATTGCAATATCTTGTAGATTCCTGTGAGAAACTGGCTATTCTGTGTCTGACTATCTCGTGAGTCACTCCTCTGTCGCAAATAATTCTAACGGTTATTTTCTCGTGTTCAATAACAGACTCGTGCCCTCTTTTCAAAATATTAGCGATAAATTTTTTCGCCGAGCCGTCAGAAACAGCGCTTTCGCTTTTATAGCAGGTTCTGCCTGCTCTCTCAATAACAGACATTATTTTTTTCTCGTCAATTTCCTCCTCAATACAAAAAGAAGGCTCTATAATTCTCAATAAATCATCTCCCTAATCACATAGGACGCCTGCCCTCCAGCGCCCTAAGCAGCGTAACCTCGTCCACATATTCCAAATCTCCGCCAACAGGCACACCGTGTGCAATACGACTGACATTCACGCCAAGGGGTTTAATAAGCCGGCTTAAATACATAGCTGTGGCTTCTCCCTCAACATTAGGATTTGTAGCGATAATAACCTCTTCAATATTCTCATCATTAAGTCTTTCAATGAGTTCTTTAATTCTCAAATCAGATGGAGTAATTCCGTTAATAGGAGATATAGCGCCGTGCAAAACGTGATAAACTCCAGTATATTCTTTTGTTTTTTCATAAGCCGCCATATCTCTGGGGTCTTCCACCACCATAATCACATTTTTGTTTCTTTTTGTGCCAGAACAAATTGGGCAGGGGTCTTGGTCCGTAAGATTACAGCAAACCGAACAATACTTAATATTTTTTTTAGCGTTTATAATACTCTCCGAAAGCGCCAAAGCGTTTTCCTCCGGCATATTAATAATATAAAAAGCCAGCCTTTGAGCCGACTTTCCTCCAATTCCCGGGAGTTTCGACAACTGTTCTATCAATGACGCAATCGAATCCCCATACAAACTCATTAAAACAGCCCCCCGGGCATACCCATACCGCCCGTAATTTTTCCCATTTCATTATTAGCGGTTTCGTCAGCCTGCCTAATAGCTTCATTAACAGCAGTCAAAACAAGGTCTTGAAGCATCTCGACATCATCCGGGTCAACAACGTCTTTAGAAATCTCAATAGCTTTAATTTGCTTTTTACCTGTTATAACCACCTTAACAGCTCCACCTCCGCTTGTAACCTCAAATTCCTTGTTTTCAAGCTCTGTCTGCATCTGCTCCATTTGTTTCTGCATTTTCTGGGCTTGTTTCATAAGATTGTTCATATTCATACCGCCCATACCTCCGGGAAATCCCCCGCCAAAACCTTTTGCCATAATAAAAACCTCCTGAAATTTAATAATAAGATTATATTACCATATTGAAAAAATAATTGCAACTTTTTATTTTATCGCTATAAATTAATTGCAATTTTTTTTTAATTTTGATATAATTTCCTTTAGAGTTAAACTACGCTCAAAAAATAATCTTTCAGGGAGATATAATGATATGGTAAAATTGTCCGTTATTATGGCGGCGTACAACGCCAAAGACTCAATAGATCAAGCAATACACTCAATTGAGAATACTGTAAGAAAAAATGATATTGAAATCATAGTTGTCGACGATTATTCAAAAGATAATACGTTTAGTATAATAGAAAATCTTCAAAAAAGCTATAATAATATACAATTGTATAAAATGAAAAAAAACAGCGGAAGTCCATCAGAACCAAGAAATACAGGAATAGAAAAAGCATCGGGTGAATATATAACATTTGTTGACGATGATGATACCGTAAACGCCGAAAACCTAATGCAAATGGTTGATAAAGCCATTGAGGAAAACGCCGATTTTGCGAAAGGCTATTTAATAAACTTTGACGGCAAAAATAAAACTATAGAAAACCGAATAGGAATAAATTGTAAAGATAGCTTTGACACAATGGAAAAAATAATTCAATATCAAAGCACAACCTCCGATTTAATAATCCGCCGTAATTTTTTAATAAAAAATAATATAAAATACAATTCAAATCTCAAAATAGGAGAAGACACTGTTTTTACAGCGGAAATTTTTTCCCACAATCCAAATACAATTTATATAGACAATTATTTTCTTTATTATAATAAAATTCCAAAAGATATTTCAAACCTTTCCTCAACGCAAAACTGCGGTGACAAAGAGATATCCTCCCAAATAATCTCGTGGAAAAAATCCCACGAAACGCTCTTAAAGATTTCAATAGATTACTACAAACTCCGTCTTCCCGCGTCTTTCAGAAATATCCTTATATCCATAGTGAGATATTCTAATGGAATAAGCGAACAATGTTTCAAAAAACTTTCAGACTTCGCAAAAATAACCGAGAAATATACAAATGGAACAATGAACCTTTCCAAAAGATATAATGATTTATATGAAGCGATACTTTCAGGAAATTACAATGAATTTTTAAAGCAGTCAAAACGAAGAATATTAATAAACGGATATGACCTTAAATTTATTCTTCCCGTCATACCATATCTTGAAAAATATTATGAGATAAAAGTAGACGAATGGACAGGACACGACTCTCACGATGAGAATAAAAGCAAAGAATTGCTTAACTGGGCGGATATAATATGGTGCGAATGGCTTTTAGGAAACGCCGTATACTATTCACATAGAAAAAATATAAACCAGCGCCTTATAATAAGGTGCCATCGTTTTGAACTTAACCGTGATTTTGGAAATAAAATAAATATAGACAATGTAAATATGATTTTAACAGTAGGATATTATTATTTTGAGAATTTCGCTAAAAAATTCAAATTTCCAAAAGAGAAAATGCGTCTTTTAAACAACTATGTCGAAACTGAAATTTACTCAGATAAAAAATCTTCTGAAAGCATATATAATATAGGATTAATAGGAATTCTCCCAAGCAGAAAAGGATATCTAAGAGGCTTAGAACTTTTAAAAAATCTTCGTGATAAAAACGATAAGTTCAAGCTTTATATTATGGGAAAATCCTATAAAGAAGTTGAATGGATAAAAAACAATCCCGAAGAAAAAGAATACTTTAAAAAATGCGAAAACTATGCAGATGATAACAATTTAAAAAATTCTGTAATTTTTGGCGGCTTTGTTGAAAGAGAAAATTTATATGAAAATATTGGTTATGTTCTTTCACTAAGTGATAATAAAGACCCCGAATCATTTCATCTCTCACCAGCTGAAGGTGTCTGCGCCGGAAGTATAGGAATGTTGTTAAACTGGCCAGGAGTTGAATATATATATTCAAATGATTTTATATTCAAAAGCATTGGAGATATGGAAGAATTTATATTAAAAACCTCATATGACAAAGACTTTTTCAAAAAAATACAGGAAAAACAAAAATCTTATATAATATCAGCTTACAATATGACCAAATTTATGGATAAACTGAATTTATATTTAAAGCAGATTATGATAATGAATTAAAAAAGACAAACAGGTGAAAAAATGGAAAAACAGGGCATTATAAAAAATCTAATAAAAAATCACGAATATATTCTCTATTACGCTAAAATACTTTTAAAAACAAGAGTATCTGGAAGTTATCTTGGTTTTTTGTGGCTGTATATAGACCCTCTTATGTTTATGCTGATATATTCCTTTGTTGTACAAGTAGTATTCAATAGTCAAATGGAAAATTTCCACGTATTTGTAATAATAGGGCTTACGATATGGAATTTATTTTCAAGAACTGTTTTAATGGGAGCGACAGCGATAGCGAGAAACAAAGGAATATTTGAGCAGGTATATTTTCATAAATTCGTATATCCGTCGCTTTATTTAATGTCATATATATACGAGTTTCTGATAAGTATGAGCCTTGTTCTGATAATTATGCTGTTTTCAGGGATACCAATTACGTGGCATATTATAGAAACGGTTCCGGTTTTATTCACTTTGGCACTTTTCACATACGGCTGCGCGTTAATCGTTTCACATATAGGAGTTTATTTTTTCGATTTAAGAAATATATTAGACTTTACACTTAAATTTTTCTTTTATTTCACTCCGATAATGTGGGATTTCAGCAGACTCAACTTTTCTATGGTATGGATATTAAAATTAAATCCCGTGGCAATAATAATAGGCTCTTTCAGGTCTTGCCTTATATATGGAAAAAGCCCGGTATATTTATATTTAGCGGCAATATGTGTTTTATCTTTAATTCTCATACAAATAGGCTACAAGCTTATAAGCAAACACGAAGACTCATACGCCAGAATGTTATAAGAGAGGTAAATTTTATGAAAGAAATAATAAAAGCAGAGGATATAGAACTCATATACCAATCAGCGGAAAGCCTTTCCATAAAAAAAGCCGTAAAAATGCTTTTCAGCAAAGACAAAGAAAATATACTCGTAAAATTCAAAGCGCTCGATAAAGTAAGTTTTTCGATAGAGGAAGGCAAAGTATACGGAATAATAGGCAACAACGGAGCAGGGAAAAGCACACTGCTGCGAATATTATCCGGGGTTATGTCACCGACAGCAGGAACAATAGAGCGCAATTATAAAACAATAAACCTTCTTGCCCTTGGAGTCGGTTTTTCAAGAGAAATTTCAGGCTATGACAATATATTTTTAAACGGAATGCTGCTTGGTTTCTCAAAAGATGAGATAATGAAAAAATTAAATGACATAGTAGAATACAGCGAACTGGGAGATTTCATATACAAACCTATGAAAACGTATTCAAGCGGTATGGTTTCTCGTCTGGGATTCTCAATAGCCATACATCTAAAACCCGAAGTTCTGCTGATAGATGAGGTTTTAAGTGTAGGTGACGTAAAATTCCGGGAAAAGAGTTTCAATTCCATAAGAAAAGTAATATCAGACAACGATACTACAGTAGTAATAGTATCCCACAGTATATCTCAGATAAAAGATTTGTGCGACAGGGTAATATGGATAGAAAAAGGAAAATTAATAGCGGCAGGAGATACAAAAAATATACTTGAAACATATACAAGGGTAAATAATGAAATAATAACATTAGAGCAGGCTAAAGAAGAAATAAAAGAGAATATAAAAGTTGATGATAACACATTATACGCTGATATATCAACGTATAAGCTTGTTTTAAATAACTCCGAAGAATTAACTTATTTAAACAAAATATATGACTACTCAAAAATATTCCGCACAGGAGATAATTCAGAAGTAAAAATAACTGTACGCCGTCTGCCCAATGACGATTTAATTATATACTTTGAAATAAGCAACAGTGAAAATCAAAAAATAAAAATAAAAACCGATTTTATAAGGGGCAGAAACAACTTCGATAAATTGTACAAAAAGCCAGAATATAGTCCTCAATATGGTGAAAATAAACTTACAGGACCAAGTTCTTTTTATGATTTAGAAAACGGCAGTATGCTTATTTCAAAAATAGTCCATTATAGGGAAATGGAAGCCATATATGACGATGAAACAAAATCTATACTCAAAGAATTTAAGTATGAAAGAAATCCCATAAAAAATAACCCCGACTCAATTGAAATAGCCTTTGACAGAGGAACGGAAAAAGCGGCTTTTTTCATAATGCTCTCAAAGCAAAAGCTTTTCCGAAATTTTGACAATATGAAAAATTATATGCTCTATCACTTTAACAACTTATATGAAAACAAGCTAAAAAGCTCATTTTTTCAGCTTCCAGACGGAGCGTACACAAAGCTTCCCTATTCAATCGACCCATTTACAAGAGATGGATATAACATAAACATAACAGCAAATGTAAATAATGATATATTTGAGCTTTATCAGTCGACAAATGAAAGATTTTATTATAATACAATAATTAACGGAATTTTACAGCAGTATATATATAATTTTTCAAACGGCGCTTTTCCCGAAAGACATCTGTCAACAACATTAAGAGATTCCACGGGAATTACCCCACCATATGTCAATATAAACTCTAACTCACTGTTTATGCTCGCTCAGAGTGATTTTTTTGAGTCTGTAGGCTCAATACCAAACCACGACCCAATTCCGAAATATCTGGATTTTCTCATAGAAATTTCAGAAAATAAAGACAGTGTATACACAATGAAAGACGGCGTTTTCTTCCCAGTATTTATAAAAGAAAATCCTTCCGCTCTGTTTGAGGCAACTCTGCCTGACCAACTGCTCATAACAAGGCTGTCATTAAAAGCCCTTAAAAGATATAAAGCGGAAAAATACAAAGAACTTCACGACAAAATAATAAATATGCTGACATATACAAAAGATAACTGGATAAATAAAGAAACTCAAAATTTATACTCTAAAATAAATATAAAAGACTCAAAGTTTAATTTTTACGGAGAAGCTTTCCCAAAAACACTATTAAATGAAATGACGCTGTATAAAGACGATTATACCGCCGTTTTCAATAACTTCAGCGAAAATATAATCAATGATTTTATACAAATACTGGAAAACAAAAGGTGAAATAAATTATGAAAAACATAAAAACCATAAACATTGATAACGGAATAAAAATTTCAGGCTATGAAGACGAATATATACTCTCAATAATAGAGAAAACCAAAGAATTTTACGAGCAAAAACTTCTTGACGGCTGGGTCACCCAATACGCCAAACAAGCGAAAGTTATCTACGACATAGGAGCTAACATAGGAAACCACACTGTATATTTCGCTAAAAAATTAAATGCCGAAAAAATATACTCTTTTGAGCCAATACCCATAAATTATAAAATGCTGGAAAAAAATATCGCCGACAATGACATACAAAATGTGACAACATATAATGTGGCTCTTGGAGCGGAGGACTCCTCCGCGAAAATGTCAATTGAGCAGGAAAATAATAATGGAACAGCTAAAATCAGTAAAAACGATAATATAACCGGCGAAACAGTAAAAGTTATAACTCTTGACAGTCTTAATCTTCCTCTTCCGGATTTCATAAAAATAGATGTTGAGGGTTTTGAGTTAAACGTTCTCAAAGGTATGAAAGAAGTTTTAAAAAATTCAAATGCCACAATACAAATAGAAATTGACGAGGAAACCTGCAAAGATGTTTATTCTTTACTTCTTAGCTATGGATATGATATAGCTGACTATAACTTACAAAGTTCAAATAACTTTGTATTTTCAAAGAATAAACTTCTATGCCAAAATATGATAGATAAACTTCTAACAATTGATAAGGAAAAAAGAATACTTGGAAATTCCGCTCGTTCTTTTGAGTCAAAATATCTCTATGAGCAAAAAAAATGCAAAAATCAGTATAAAGACATTCAAGAATTAACATCAAAATACCTCTATGAACAAAAAAAATGTGAGGAACAATATAAAGACATTCAA
Organism: uncultured Eubacteriaceae bacterium; assembly: GCA_948441255.1. Classification (GTDB taxonomy): domain Bacteria; phylum Bacillota; class Clostridia; order Lachnospirales; family CAG-274; genus MGBC114079. The sequence goes on from CAOJPS010000028.1 coordinate 14,315, forward strand.
AAATTAACATCAAAATTTCAATACGAACAAAAACGCTCAAAAGATTTAAAACAGCAAAATATTATCTCTCAAAAGAGAATTGATTCTTTAAAAGAGGAAAACTCAAATTTAGAAAAAGATATAAAAGATAAAAACGCCCAAATCACAAAATTTAAAAATTTAAGCGCTGAAAGACAAAAAATTATAGAAGGTTACAATACATCAATATTATTTAGAATGTTAAAAAGATACTGGAATATATCCACAAAATTGCATTCTAAGACAAAAAAAGCAGTTTATAAATTCGGACATTGGTCATATTATAAACTCTCAAAATATCCGCGTATGAGAAAAATATGCTCAAAAATAAACATCAAATTAAAAATATTCAAAAATCCAAACGAGGTAATCGCTCCTCAAACAAACTTCAAAAATAATATGTATGAAAAAAAGCCGGAAATAAAATCAGCGAAAGACTTAAATGTAGCAATGCTCGTAGACCAATTCACATATAACAGTTTCAAATATGAATGTAACCCATATCCTATAGAACCATCAAACTGGCTTGATATCTTTAAAAACAATAAAATAGATATATTCTTTTGTGAGTCAGCCTGGTCAGGAGTTGACTCTGTAAAAAGACCGTGGAAAGGACAAGTCTACAGCAGTATAAACTTTCAAAAAGAGAACCGAACAGTTCTTCTTTCCGTTTTAAAATACTGTAATAAAAACGGCATACCAACAGTGTTTTGGAATAAGGAAGACCCAACCCATTATCCCGATAAAGTTCATAACTTTGTAGACACAGCGATAAAATTTGACCACATATTCACCACCTCAATAGAATGTGTGGAAAAATATAAAAAAGAATATGGTCATAAAAGCGTACATCTCCTAATGTTCGCCACACAGCCGAAATTATTCAATCCAATAAATAAATTTGACAGAACAGATGAGATAATTTTCGCGGGAAGCTGGTATAAACAACACGAAACCCGGTGCAAGGAAATGGAAATGATTTTAGATAAAATTATAGAAAGCGGATACACCATTAAAATATATAACCGCTATTCCGAATCCGATGACCCAAACCATTTTTTCCCAGAAAAATATCTTCCATATGTAAAACCGTGTTTAAGTCACGACAAACTGGATATAGCCTATAAAGGCAGCAAAATGGCATTAAATATAAACACTGTAATAGATTCGGAATCTATGTTCGCCAGACGTGTTTTTGAACTTATGAGCAGCAATACCCTTGTAATTTCAAACTATTCAAAGGGAATGGAGCTTTTGTTCGGCGAAAACATATACTTTGTGGAAAAAGATAAACCTCTCGAAATAAAAAATATAGAGGAGAAATGTCATAACGCCCTTTATGACGTGTTAAAAAACCACACATATGAAGTACGCTTCAGACAAATTTTAGACAACATAAGATTTAAATATAAAGAAAATGACAAAAGAGTTTCTTTTATATATGAAACAGCCAATATCTCCGCTGCTGAAAAAGCGTATAAACACTTTATGTCAATTTCATACAAAGACAAACAAGCTGTTTTTGTTGTTGAAAACAACAGCGATATTAACGAAATTCTATTTAGATATCAAGGAAACAAAGTAAACATTATATCAAGACACTTCATAGAAAATTATGACGATACATTAGAATTAAACACTCCTTATTTTATATGGACAGACTTCAATTCCGACATAAACTTTGTAAAAAAAGCGATATTGCATTTCAGCTATACAGACGAAAATACAGTCATATTCAGCAAAGAGCAATCATATATAATCGAACCCGTAATACTCTCCAAAGATATGCTTTGTTGCAAAAAAATATTTTCTCTGTCAAAGAAAGCATTTTTAAAAAATGAGGAAATAACAGTTGATGGCTATGGAATATAGTTCCTCAAAAAATCGCGGCGATAGTTTCGCCGCGATTTTTTTATAACCAATATACAGGAAACACCGCACAAAGGATAATAAAAATAATTTTTTAAAGTTAAAATTTTCGTTATCGTGTCATTTTTCAAGAAAAATAACACTGCCACTTCAATTTTTTTAAAAAATTATTTTTATTTTTTTAATTTGTCGGTATTTCCTACAATTAAATTCCTATATCAACACCCTCAAGAATCCTATTCATATTTTTAACAGCGCACATTTCACCGCACATCGTACAAGTTTCCGAAATCTCCGGCATTGATGATTCTCTGTAAGCTTTAGCCTTTTCAGGGTCAATAGCCTCTTTAAACTGAGCTTCCCAATCCAAAGCGCGTCTTGCCTGTGCCATACGTCTGTCCCAATCCCTGGCACCCCTAACACCTTTAGCGATATCAGCGGCGTGAGCGGCAATTCTGCTAGCTATAATACCATCTTTCATATCACGCAAATCCGGCAGTCTTAAATGCTCCGCCGGAGTAACATAACATAAGAAATCAGCGCCGTTAGCGGCGGCAATAGCTCCTCCTATAGCGCTTGTAATATGGTCATAGCCAGGAGCGATATCCGTAACCAAAGGCCCAAGAACATAAAAAGGAGCGCCGTGACAAAGTCTTTTTTCAATAATCATATTAGCGGCAATTTCATTCATAGCCATATGCCCAGGGCCTTCAATCATAACCTGAACATTTCTGTTCCAAGCTCTTTTTGTAAGTTCTCCCAAAACAATAAGCTCCTCAATTTGGCTGGCGTCGGTAGAATCCTCAATACATCCTGGTCTGCAAGCGTCGCCAAGACTTAATGTAACATCATATTTTTCACATATATCAAGAACCTTGTCATAATACTCATAAAAAGGATTTTCATTTCCTGTAAGTTCCATCCAGGAAAATACCAAAGCGCCTCCTCTTGAAACAATGTTCATAAGCCGCCCGTTATCCTTAAACTTTTTAGCGGTTTCTTTGTTAATACCCACGTGAATTGTCTGAAAATCAACACCATCTTTAGCGTGAGCCTCAACCACCTCAAGAAATTCTTCCGCCGTAATATCCTGCAATCGTTTATGATGATATCCAATAACATCATACATAGGAACAGTTCCAATCATAGCGGAAGACTCATCAACAAGTCTTTGTCTAAAATCTTTGGTTTTTCCATATGAACTCAAATCCATAATAGCCTCGGCTTTCATATCAAGAGCTGTTCTAACCTTCTCCATTTCTTTGTCAATATTAGAACAATCTTTAGAAATTCCAAGATTTACATTAATTTTAGTACGCATACCCTCTCCAACAGCTTCTGGGTCAAGACTTTTATGATTTTTATTAGCGGGAATAATAACCCTGCCAGCGGCAATAAGCTCTCTCAACTCATTAACGTCAATATTTTCCTTTTTAGAAACAATTTCCATTTCTTTGGTAACGATACCTTTTCTGGCGGCGTCCATTTGTGTTGTAAACATAGTAAAATCCTCCATAAATTTATTATCAGTTACAAAAAAGACTTTTCGCGTAAAAAACTCGCGTCAAAGACCCGAATTTCTCACAGGAAAAGTCAAAATTTCATAAATATAAAGACTTCCCTGCGATAGCATTACCTATATCAGGTCAAAGGGTATAATCTCAGCAAAAAGCACCCCCGTCATATAGTAATTACGCTTTAAAAGTTACAAAAAAATCATTTTACTTGCACAGGCTGCAAATTGCTTCGCA
>CAOJPS010000029.1 GCA_948441255.1 uncultured Eubacteriaceae bacterium
AATAATTTTGCAAAAAAATACGCTTCAAGTGGGTTTAAAAACCCACACTTCCGCTCAATTTTTTTGCCGCTCACGCTAAAATTATTTTTATATTTGAATTATGCGGTATTTCCATTATCAAAAACTACTATTCAGCAGCCTCCGGCCACGTTTTTCTTGGAAATTCAAAATTATCAGGGTCTTCACTCAAAACCTTTCCAAGAATTAAAGAAACATCTTCCGCCGTAAGAGCGCTGTCACCGTTTACATCAGCCACATCAAACTGTAACTCTGTATAATCCTTAAATTTCTCATTTCCAGAATTAAGAATATAATCCAAAAGTTCAGCGGCATCATTAACGTTCAATTCCTCATTACCGTCAAAGTTGCCTGGTATAACTCCTTCATCAGGTTCAGGAGGATTTGGAGGCGTAGGAGGATTCGGGTCTTCTCCCGTTCCATAATGAACAGGAGTCCAGTCACCAAAGAAAGTCAATGGGTCAAGTTCTTTTTCTGTAGGATTTTTAAGCAAACTTTGAACTCTCTTGCTCAAATCTATAGCCTCACCATTGCAAGTTGAGCCTGTTTCATAGAAATAAGCTTTTTCAGGAGGTCCAGACATACTCACCCAGCCAGCATCTGTTATCATATCAGGTGTTTCATATTTAGTATTAAGGAAAATTACTCTGGCAGCCTGGTCCCAAGGTCTTCCAAGGTTACCTCTGCTGTAGCCAAGTGTTCCTGGGTCTTTGCTTGCTGTAATAGTACAGTCTTTAAACAAATAACCGTTTTTATCTTCCTTAGCAGCGGTAATATATCCGCCGCTTCCCGCTTTATCTGTATATGTAGACCATCTAAGTTCGCAGTTTTCAAAAACATTGCTTCCTCTTCCGCAAATATAGTCTGTAGTACCGGAAATCACACAATCCTTAAAATAAGCTCTTCCATTTGTTCCCACAGTATCCTGGTCACTAAGGAATTGACATTTATAAAATTCCGACTTGTCACTCTTGCTGTACATAGCGCAAGCTCTTTCCTTCGCTGCGGTAACCTGCACATCAACTCCAAGTTTTCTCACAAATGACTTGTCATCGCATTCAATGCCGTCATCAACTTCTTCTTGGGTCATATATCTGTTATAAGAATTTTCAAATATAATATTTTCAGCTTTAAAGTCTTCAGCTTTTTCTTTCAAATAAACAATTGCTCCCCAATTTTCTACGGTATTTTTCAAATATTTATCATAAGCGTATTCCACATTATAATGACCAACTTCCGCCTTCATAGGGTTTCCCCCGTGCGCAATACTGTAATACTTATATCCTTTTCCGTAATACCAGGTCAAAATAACATCTTCTTCTGGAGTATCGTTTATAAATGTTATATAAGGAGTATTAATAATAATCTGCTCTCTGTAAGTTCCCGGAGCGATATGAATAGTCACTCTGTCCGCCTCGCTCTGAGGATTTTTAGCGGCAGCGGCAGCAACTGCCTCTGTAACTGTCTTATAATCCTTGCTTCCGTCAGCGCTCACATAAATATCATTTCCCTCTGGAATATTTTCCAAAGCGGGAGGATTATTATATCCAGCCATAATATCTTTAACGGAATCTTTGTCTTTAACAATAACGTGACCAACTGTATGGAAAGCGTCACTTGTAAAAGCAACCTCATAAACCCCGGTTCTCAGCTGCGCTGTATAACCAGTTTCGGTAAGCTGTCCGTCATATACATATCCCTGCGCGTGACCGTCTTTAATATTTTCCTCGTCGACTTTTTTAAACTGAACAGCGCTTATACTGGTAATTTCATCTCCAATAGGTTTAATATCTGAAGTTGTAATACCTGTAGGCACAACAAAATTTCCGCTGGCTGTATATAAAGTTTTCAATTTCAAAACAGCGTCTTTTTCTGTATCCGCGACAATGCTGAACGCCTCTTTTTCAGCAACCTCATAATCCCACATTCCTGTAAGCGCAAAACTATAATCAACACCAGCAAGCAAAACAGCTGAAAAAACGCCGGTTTCTTTGTTTAAATCCAAAATAATTTCCTGATAATTCTGCGTATCAGCAGGAACAGCTTTCAAAACAGCGTCCTTAAAACTATATCCTTCAGCTGTACCCGTAATCTTTCCGGTAAGTTTCGCTGTAGATACTTGTTCAAGCTTAATATCTTTACTAATAGGCTCTCCTTTTGGTTCAAAAGTCTTTGAGTCACTTGCGATAGCGCAAGTCAAAGCTCCATCGCCTGTAAGAACAGCGGTATAAGTGTTGTTTGGTTTAAGACTAACTGTATATGTGTTTTTAGCACAGTCAACGTCCGCCTCAACAGCCTCGCCGGTTTCAGTATTTATAAATTTAATTCCATAGCTTGTAATTCCAAAACTATTCTCAACATTTCCGCTCACAATTGTGTTTCCGGCAAAAGCAACGTCAAAATAAACCGCTTTAGAACCTGTCAAATTAATAAGATACTTATAATTATTATCAATCTGAATAGTAAGGGTTTCATAGTCTTTTCCCGGTGTACAAGTAAAATACTCATTGTCAGTATTTGCCCCCCCCGGTACATACGAGCCTAAATTCTCCGCTGTCCCAGTTTCCTTGTGCACACGGTTCACATAACCTGTTTTTGATGAAGCGTTTCCAACCTGAACAGTAAGAACACCGCTGTTTGTAGGAATAAACTCGCTCCATGCTCTATTGGCTTTAGTCGTAACAATGATACCATTGCTCACCTCACCGTTACAGTTATCTGACCTAACACCGCCATTATACGCATTTATAGATGTATTCGGACTGTAATAAGTAAAATCCAAGTCTTTATACACTGCTTTTCCGCCCGTGGCGCCTTCAATTATGGTAACTCCGTTTGTAATAGTCCAGTTTCCAACTTCTTCCGCCCAGGCAACAGCCGGCAGACAGCCGACAATCATACCAAGCGTAATGAAAAAGGACAAAATTCTTTTTCCAAAACTTCTATTCATAATAAACCTCCTTATAGAATCATATATGTAATTTCACACAAAATATTATACCTCAAAACCTCGTTTTTGTCAATAACCCACAATGCCAATTTACAGGAAACACCGCACAATTCAAAAATAAAAATAATTTTTGAAAATAATTGAGCGTAAGTGTTGAATTTTTCGTAGAAAAATCAACTTGAAGCGGTATTAATTTTAAAAAATTATTTTTATTACGTTATTATGCGGTGTTTTCTACAAAAATCAATTTCCGTGGTTCTGATAAGTAGACTTCTTTCGAAACTGTAAAATTACGTTAGTTCAATAAGAAAATATTTTATTTAATGTGAAGCGTCAGGCGTTTTGATTTTTAAACGCCGAAAGCGTTAAGAAGCATTAAATAAAATATTTTCTTGGGTCGATATTGGTATAGATATGAAGTTTCGAAAGAAGTCTAATATAGCCTTTACACCTGTATTTTTCATTGATATAATATAATTATGGCAATTCCGATTACGCAAAAAATACATTAATGATGAAAGCAGGTGATATTATGCCTGAGAAAGAAATGTTAAAAATAACTGTAGAAGAATTTTCAAGATTACAGAGATTTATGATGTTAGCTGAAAAAGACTCCACGGTATATAAAGCTATGAAAGAGCGTTATATTGATTTGAAAGTAATATTGACAGCCTCTGGTATCAATATTACAGAACTTGACAGAATAAAAGAATAAACCTTAAAAGACCTTGGGTAGCTCTCAAGGTCTTTTATAAACATATGAAACGACCATATGAATACACAAAAAATTGTTGCGGTATAATACTAAATATGGTAAAATATTTTGATAGAGCAAAATTTGCCGACTATAAGTATCAGATTAAGGAGTTTGAGAAAATTGATTACTAACCGAGAAGATATAAGAAACATAGCCATAATAGCCCACGTCGACCACGGCAAAACCACTCTTGTGGACGAGCTTTTAAAACAGAGCGGAACTTTCAGAACAAACCAGGTGGTACGTGAGAGAATTATGGATTCAGGCGATATTGAGAGAGAAAGAGGAATAACAATATTGTCAAAAAACACCTCCGTCTATTACGGCGACACCAAAATAAATATCGTAGACACCCCCGGCCACGCCGACTTTGGCGGTGAGGTAGAGCGTGTTTTAAAAATGGTAAACGGCGTTGTTCTTGTAGTTGACGCCTATGAAGGCTCAATGCCCCAAACCAAATTCGTGCTGAAAAACGCTTTGTCGCTAAACCTGCCTGTTGTAGTATGCGTAAATAAAATTGACCGTCCAGAGGCAAGACCAAACGAGGTTGTAGATGAGATTTTAGAGCTTTTTATGGAACTCGAGGCAAATGATGACCAGCTGGATTCTCCGTTTGTGTTTGCCTCAGCGAAACAAGGAAAAGCGGCAATGACGCCCGAAGACGCCATTAAGGCGGAAGATATGAAATGCCTTTTCGATACAATAATAGAGCATATTCCAGCGCCCAAAGGCGACCCGGAGGCAGGCGTTCAAATTCTTGTCACCACAATAGACTATAACGAGTACGTAGGCAGAATAGGAATAGGAAAAGTAGAAAACGGCACAGTAAAAGTAAATCAGGACGTAACCATAGTAAATATTCACGACCCAGAAAAAAGAGAAAATGTCAAGATAAATAAACTGTACGAATATGAGGGACTTGAAAGAATAGAAGTAAAAGAAGCGACCATAGGCTCAATAGTAGCCGTTTCAGGAATACCGGAAATTCATATTGGCGATACTATAGCTGACAGGGAAAATCCCGTGGCAATAGAGGTAAATAAAATATCAGAGCCGACATTGGCTATGACTTTCAGCGTAAATGACAGTCCTTTCGCCGGTCAGGAAGGAAAGTTCGTAACCTCCAGACATTTAAGGGAGCGCCTTTTCAGAGAATTAAACACCGACGTAAGTCTTAGGGTCGAGGAAACTGACGTGGCGGAAGCGTATAAAGTATCGGGCAGAGGAGAGCTTCACCTTTCAATTCTCATAGAAACAATGAGAAGAGAGGGCTATGAATTTCAAGTGTCAAGACCCGAGGTGCTTTATAAAGAAATAGACGGCAAAAAATACGAACCTATGGAAATTGTGACAATCGACGTACCCGAAGAATTTGTGGGAAACGTAATAGAAAAACTTGGCACAAGAAAAGGCGAGATGATAAATATGGTACCCTCAAAAGGAGGATACACAAGACTTGAATTTTCCATTCCGGCAAGAGGTTTAATAGGTTATAGAAACGAGTTTCTGACCGACACCAAAGGCAACGGCATAATGAACTCTATTTTTGATGATTACAAACCGTTCAAAGGCGATATAACAAGCCGTCCGCAAGGTTCCCTTGTGGCTTTTGAAACAGGCGACGCCGTAACCTATGGCTTGTACAACGCCCAGGAACGCGGAGAACTTTTCATTCCCGCCGGCACAAAAGTATACGCCGGAATGGTAATTGGGAGAAACTCCCGAAACAACGATATGGAAGTGAACGTCTGCAAGAAAAAACAGCTCACAAACACTCGTTCCTCAGGAGCTGACGACGCTTTAAAACTTACTCCTCCCACAATTATGAGTCTTGAGCAGTGCATAGACTTTATAGCGGACGACGAACTTGTGGAGGTCACGCCTCTCAATTTAAGACTCAGAAAAAAAATACTTGACCCAGTAGCGAGAAAGAAAGCCAACCGAGTATAAAGCAAAGGAGCAAAAAATACAAATGGGGAAAAAGTCAAGGAAATCATCATTCGTAAAACAAGCGGCGATTTTAGCCGTAGCGGGCATTCTTGTCAGGGTACTGGGCTTTTTATACAGAGTCCCTTTAACAAATATGATTGGCGACGAGGGCAACGGCATTTACAGCGCCGGATATTATATATACACATTTTTTCTTGTTATGAGTTCGGCGGGTCTGCCTGTAGCGATATCAAAAATGGTTTCTGAAAAAATATCTGTGGGGCGTTTTTCGGCGGCGCACAAAATATTCAAAGTATCATTGTGGGTCGCTTTCACAATAGGCTTGATTTTTTCACTATTAATGTATTTTGGGGCAAAACAGCTCTGCGACATCATAGGGAGCCCCGACAGCTATTACACCATATTAACCCTTTCCCCAACAGTATGTATAGTTTCTGTAATGGCTGTTTTCAGAGGATACTTTCAAGGTATGAACACCACTGTCCCAACAGCGCTTTCTCAAGTAGTAGAGCAAATTTTCAACGCGGTTTTCAGTGTATATCTCGCCTATCTTTTCATAGACAATATACTTTACAGCGCCGCCGGAGGAACGGCTGGAACAGGAATAGGGGCATTAGCCGGATTATTATTTATAATATTTGCGTATTTCCTGGCACACCCTTCAATAAAACGCCGTGTACATCACGATAGACGCTTTTATAAAGAGGAATCGGCAAAAAAGATAACAAAAAACCTTATAAAACTAGCTGTCCCCATAATCACGGGAACGGCAATATTCAGTATGACAAATCTAATAGATATGCAAATGGTAAACAGCCGTCTTGAAGCGGCAGGCTTTCCGCAAAATCAAATAAACGCGCTTTACGGACAGCTAACCGGAAAATATGTAACAATAACCACTCTGCCCGTTTCAATATCAACAGCGGTAGCTACAGCGGTTTTACCAGCCATAGCGGCGGGAGTGGCAAAAAAAGCATATAAAGATGTAAACCTAAAAATAAACGTCGCTCTTCGCGTCACAATGATTATATCAATTCCGGCGGCAATAGGAATAGGAGTTTTAGGAAACCAAATATTAGAAATGCTCTATCCCAGCTATTCAGAGGGCGGAATACTGCTTCAAGTCGGCTCAATCAGCATAATCTTTTTGGCTTTAAGCCAGATAGCCACAGGCATACTTCAAGGACTAAGCAAAGTATATGTTCCGGCGGCAAACGCGCTTATAGGGGCAATAGTAAAAATCCCCCTAAACTATTTTCTCATAAGCATACCCGAAATAAATGTAGTTGGCGCGGTAATAAGCACAATAGCCTGCTACGCCATAGCGTCATTTTTAAATTTCAGGGCGCTGACAAAAGCTACAAAAGCAAGACCAGATTATACTGGAGTTCTTTTAAAACCCATTATAGCATCAATATTTATGGCAATAATATGCCATTTTTCCTATAAAGTCTTCAACTATTTCATAGGCATAAACACCATTTCAACAATAATAGCAATTTGCCTTGGGGGATTAACCTATTTTATCACTATGGCATTCATAGGCGGACTAAAAAAGGAAGACCTCGAATTTATGCCAATGGGCAGAAAAATATCCAAAACACTGCAAAAATACCGACTGCTTTAGTAAAACACGTTATATAGTGAAAGAACTTAAAAAGAAGTAAAAAAATTTATTTTACTCAAAAGTCTGCGAAGTGCTTCCAATTCGCTTACCGACTTTTGCCGCAGGCGGACGTAAAATATTTTTTTACCGTTATTCAAATTCTTTCACTATATATAAAATTTTATCTTTCAATTTACCAATATTTTCTAAGAAAATACCGCACAAAGGATATTAAAAATAATTTATTGAATTGTGCAGTATTTCCCTAAGAAAAACAAAAAAGGAGGACTCATATTTATGAGCGGAAATAAAGCCGTTAAAGCGGAAATTTTAGATTCAAAAGAAGTTTTTAAAGGCAAGATAATAGACGTTTTTCACGATACAATTTCACTTCCCGACGGAAGAAGCGCGTTAAGAGAAGTTGTAAAAAGAGGCGGAGCGTCGGCTGTAATTCCTGTCGACAATGACGGAAACATAATATTTGTAAGACAATATCGTCACCCTATAATGGAATGTGCGTTAGAAATTCCAGCCGGCATATTTGAGGGGGACGAAGACCCCTTTGTATGCGCCGAAAGGGAATTGGAAGAGGAAACCTCTCTAAAAGCAAAAGACATAAAATTTCTCACAAAAATGCACTCCGCGATAGGCTTCTGCGACGAGATGATTTACATATATCTTGCCCGAGAATTAGAGCAAGGAAAACTTAACCTTGACGACGACGAATTTATACAAGTTGAGAGATATTCTCTCAACGAAGCTATAAAAATGATTTTTGACGGAAGAATTACCGACAGTAAAACAATGGTTGCCATATTAGCGTATAAAACATTAAAAGAAAAAGAACAATAAAAACCTTGGGCTTTTCAGCCCAAACCAGGCTTCTTAGGCTGTATAAAAAAGCCGCGGCGTTTTTGCCGCGGTTTTTTTTAATATAACAAAACCTTGAGGCTCTGCCGGGGACTCCGCAAACATAGTCAGTGTTTTTGGCTTCGCCAAAAATCGGCTTACGCCGACCGCACTTCTTTGCGGCACATATTGAAAAAAGTTTGACAAAAACTTTTGTGCGAAACTATGTTTCGCTGAGGTCCACTGCATCTTATCGTCGAACTCAAGTTGATATATGCCGCAAAAATTGCGTACAGCATAATTCAGCTTTTACTTAATCTCCGAAACACCGCCCATATAAGGAACAAGAACCTCCGGAATTTTTATACTGCCGTCTGCCTGCTGAAAATTCTCCAAAATAGCGGCGGTAGTTCTTCCAACAGCAAGACCGCTTCCGTTCAGAGTATGAACAAACTTAGCTTTGTCTTTGATATTGTCTTTATATTTAATATTAGCTCTTCTCGCCTGATAATCCTCAAAATTAGAACAGCTTGAAATCTCAACATATCTGTTGTAACTTGGCATCCATACCTCAATATCATAAGTCATAGCGGAACTAAATCCCAAATCCCCTCCGCAAAGTCTAACAACTCTGTAAGGAAGTCCAAGAAGCTGCAGAATATGCTCAGCGTCATTTGTAAGAGTTTCAAGCTCCTCATAAGAATTTTCAGGCTTTGAAAACTTAACCAGCTCCACCTTATTAAACTGATGCTGACGTATAAGACCTCTTGTGTCACGTCCGGCAGAACCGGCCTCCGCACGGAAACAAGCGGTATAAGCGCAGTGTTTTATAGTAAGTTTGCTTCCGTCCAAAATATCGTCCCTATACATATTTGTAACAGGCACTTCGGCTGTAGGAACAAGGAAAAACCCATTATTAGCCACCTTAAAAGCGTCCTCCTCAAATTTAGGGAGCTGACCTGTGCCAGTCATACTGTCACGATTTACCATTTGCGGAGGAAATACTTCCATATATCCGTGTTTTTCAACGTGAGTATCCAGCATAAAGTTTACAATAGCTCTTTCAAGCCTTGCTCCAAGTCCCTTATAAACTGTAAATCTAGTACCAGCTATTTTAGCTGCAGTAGCTGGGTCCAAAATATCATATTTCTCACCAATTTCCCAATGAGGTTTAGGCTCAAAATCAAATTTTCTTGGCTCTCCCCATTTTCTCATCTCAAGATTATCAGAATCGTCCGCCCCATCAGGAACAAGTTCATTAGGGGTATTTGGAACGCTCAAAAGAAAATCCCTTATCTGCTCATCAACAACTTTAACCTGAGAGTCAAGTTCTTTAACTTTATCAGAAATAGCTTTCATCTCATTCATCAAATCAGCAGTATCCCCGCCTTGTTTTTTAATAACAGGAATTTGCTTTGACGCTGCGTTTTGTTTGCTTTTAAGCTCCTCAACCTCACCCAGCAAAGCTCGTCTTTTATTATCAAGTTCAACAAAATTCTCAAGATTATATTCCTTATTTCTTTTAGCCAAAGCCTTTTTAATTCCGTCAAAATCTGTTCTAAATCTTTTTACGTCTAACATTGTAAATCCTCCCATTTTATGAAATATTGCTATTAACAATTATTATATCACAACAGACAAATTTGTAAATAATTTTTTTCAATATTTCATATCACAGAAATTTAAGGCAATACCACACAATTATAATTTCATAGCTTTAGCTGTTTTATTGAATTACACGGTATTGCCTTAATTGATTCTAATAGCATAACCTCTACAATCATCAAATACTATTTATTCGCAATTTTATGTAACAACTTTATTATTTCTCCTATTGCCAAAAAAATCATACCTATAATAAAACTACATATCCAAATAATCAACAATATTATAACTTTTTCTTCAGTGCCTAATACAGACTTTATGATTTCAACATTCATTTTTAGCTCAAGAATCCCCAAAAAAAATCCATCAATAAATATAATAAAAGCGCTACCTTTAAAGATTATTGAAATTATATTATTTTCTCTATTATTCGTTTTCATAAAATTAAATACCCCCCTAAAAGTCTAACTATATTTTAACGTATATACCGTTAAAAATCAAGTTTAACTTACATATCAATATAAAATCATAATACAAGGCGGTGAAATTATATTGATATATTTAGAAAGAATAAAAGGATTAAGAGAAGATAGTGACTTAAACCAAACTCAGATAGCAAAAATAATAAACGTGGCGCAAACCACCTATTCAGACTATGAAAAAGGAAAAATAAGAATACCCATAGACATTATTATAAAACTAGCGGAGTTTTATGATGTAGATATGAATTACATAACAGGAGTAAGCGATATAAAATTAAAATTCCCAAAACACAAAAAACGACGCTGATTAAGCGTCGCTTTTTTTACTCATCCCAGTTATGGAATACATTTTTAACATCATCATCCGCTTCCAAAAGTTCCAGAAGACGGTTCATTTTCTTAATATCGTCCTCATCGGTAAGTTCGGTATAAGTTTGAGGAAGCATAGTAACAGAAGCCTCCGCCATAGCGATACCAGCTTTTTCAATAGCCTCTCTGACGGCGGAGAAATCCTCAGGAGCGGTAATAATCTCATATCCCTCGTCTTCCTCGTTTATATCCTCAGCGCCCGCCTCAATAGCGGCAAGCTCAATGGTATCAAAATCAATATCATCGTCTTTTTCAATCATAATCTGACCTTTTTGGTCAAACATAAAACTCACGCAGCCTGTAGTACCCATATTGCCGCCGCCCTTTGTAAAAGCGCTTCTAACATTAGCGGCGGAACGATTTTTATTATCTGTCAAAGTCTCGACAATAACAGCAACGCCTTTAGGTCCATAGCCCTCATAAGTTATAGACTCATAATTAACCCCGTCAAGATTTCCGGCAGCCTTTTTAATACTTCTGTCAATAGTATCATTTGGCATATTATTGCTTTTAGCCTTTGCTATAGCGTCACGCAAACGAGAATTATTAGCCGGGTCAGGACCTCCGGCTTTAACAGCGACAGCAAGTTCACGGCCCAAAATAGTAAAAATCTTTCCCTTAGCGGCGTCATTTTTTTCTTTTTTATGTTTAATATTAGCAAATTTAGAATGTCCGGACATTGTAAAATAACCTCCCAAAAAAATCTTAGGAAACACCGCGCAAAGATGAAATAAAAATAATTTTTATTTTTGAATTGTGCGGTATTGCCCTTATATAGTCAAACTTCGCTTAACAATTTTACCACACACCCAATCAAATTACAAGCCTATAGTGAAAGAACTTGAATAACGGTAAAAAAATATTTTACGTCCGCTTGCGGCAAAAGTCGGTAAGCGAATTGTGAAGCACTTCGCAGACTTTTGAGTAAAATAAATTTTTTTACTTCTTTTTAAGTTCTTTCACTATAAAATAACCATCAACACGCAAATCAATTTTCATTCGCCGGAGGCGATTTAAGGCAAGCTTTTTTTCAATATGTGCCGCACTTCTTTGCGGCACATATTGGAAAAAGTTTGACAAAAACTTTAATAAGCAAAAACTGTCGTTTTTGCTGTGTAATTTTGATATTTTCTTCTGCGAAACGTAGTTTCGCTCAAAAGTTCTTTGCTTCTTTCTTTCAAGTAGTGCCGCAAAGAAATGCGGTCGGCGTAAGCCGATTTTTGGCGAAGCCAAAAACACTGAACAAGAAGTCGGGTTTGGGCTGAAAGCCCAAGGTTTTTCTTAACTTAGTGCAATGAAGACTAGTTCCGCGGTTTTTATTCCGTTTTAATAGCGGAAAGAGAACTAAGCTTCATCGCTCTCCTTGCGGGAAAATATCCAGAAACAAGACCAACCACGCTTGAGAAAAACAGCGAACATATAGAAAGCCATAATGGAATAGTAGAAATATCGTTTCCTTCCTCACTGCTCATCATACTCAAAAAAGAAAGTTCCACATTGTTAAGCACAGCGGAAACCCCGTAACTCAAAAGCACACCAATCACTCCGCCCATAAATCCAATAATAATAGCCTCAAGCAAAAAGAGCCTTTTTATATCTGACAAAGTAGCGCCAATTACTTTCATTATTCCAATTTCTCTTGTCCTCTCATAAATAGACATTATCATTGTGTTGGTAATTCCAATAGCGGAAATAAAAAGGGAAACCCCGCCTATAGCGCCCAAAAGCGCCTGCAAACTTCCGGCAATTTCTTTCATATTGTTCACATAATCCATCTGACTGTAAACCTCATAACCCATATCAGAAAGACTTTCTGTCACACTTGCCACAACATCTATATCCGCACATTTAATAAGCAATGACTGATAACCTTTCTTAGCGGAATTGTTATCTTCTCTCATTCCGTTCACATCTCTGTTAAAGCGAGCCTCGGCTTTTTGTATTTTCTCCAATTCACTTATTGACATAAAAGCGTAATATTTAGTCTTATAATCGTTGTTATCCTCCAAAACCCCAACCACTTTAACATTATAAGGCTTAACAGGTTTTGTATTTTTGCTTTCTTCTTCCGCGGCGACAACTTTCTCACCAAAATTAGAATCATAAGACATCTGCATTTTATCATTAATAGCGTCTATTTTAGGAGGTTCTCTTTCCTCTGTTTCCTCCATACCGCCATAATAATTGTTTCTAGCGCCAGGTTTTTCAAAATTATACGGTATCTCATCTCCAAACACAATATTCAGCTGATTTTCATCACTTTTGTCAAGCAGTCTTCCTTCCGCTGTTTTATATCCTAAATCCTCCATAGACTCAGCGTCAATACCTTTCACATTAACACTAGCCACATACCGGCCGCATTTAAATTTCAAATACCCCTCCACAACAGCGGTAGCGCTTTTAACCCCCTCAATCTTTCTAATTTCTCCTATAGAAGCGTTGTTTATTACCAAATCGCTTTTCTCTCCCCAATAAGCGGGATTATAAACCTCCAAAACAGTCAAATCTCCCATTTGGTCAAGCTGTTTATCAAAACTCTCATTCATAGCTATACCAAGAGAAATCATTATAACAATACTGGAAGTTCCCACAACAACACCCAAAACTGTCAAAAAAGTTCTCAGCTTATGCTTGAACAAATTTCTTAAAGCTATTAATATTACATCAATACTGCCCATCGTTATCAAGCATCCTTCTCTTTTTTCTTCTTCTAATTATCACAAAAACAACACCGGCAATAACCACAGCGGCAGCAGCGCCTATAACCGCCATTGTAAAAACAGACATTCCTTCTTCCTCAATAGGTTCCTCTCCCATTTCATCAGGGTTCATAACAGGAGCGGCTTCCTCAGCGTTAATAGTAAAATCCCTTATACTTTCCTTATGCTCCCCGTCAGTGTCATCATAGCTTATTATAAGCTTGCCCTTGCATTCTCCGGCTTGAGTCGGCGTAATAACACCCTCATAATATTCCGACGAACCAGAAGCGAAATCACCAATATAAAGAGTAGCGCCAGCTGTATCAAAATCTCCCTCCGCTCTAATCATAAAGTTAGAAAGAGTAACCTTTCCCGTATTATACAATTCAAAACCAATATTCAAAGGTTCTCCCACAGCGGCGAATTCCGGAAACACAATATCGCTTGTGTCAAAGCCGGCGGACTGTTTCACATTAATTCCCACAAGTTCCGTAGTTTCAAAAGTATTAAGTTCATTGTCCTCATACTCAAAATTCACTTTCAGCGTATAAGTACGAGGTTTGGCGTCAGGAACGGCAAACATTTTAAAAGTATGGCTAACCTCACCTTTAGGCGGAATAGTATCTATATAAAAAGTATTACTGGAATTATCAGGAGAAAAAACGTTTCCCTTTTCCTCAGTTTCGTCCTCCGCCGTCAAAAAAAGCTTAATATTGTTGGCAGTCTTAACAGCGTGAGTGTTTTTAAAAGTCAAAGCCAAATCAAATTTTTTTCCGGCCTCAACAATCAAAGGGGAGCAAACATATTTGCTTACTATAATTTTAGGAGTAGACTTTTTCTCATCGTCTTTCTCCTCTTTCTCATCATCTTTTTTATTATCCTCAGCGTCGCCCTCCGGGTTTGTAACATTAACTCCGGCGTATTGGCTGAATGTATATTTTTCTTTTGTTTTATCCTCAAGCTTAGTCCCCGTCTCATACTCAACATCAAATCCTATAGAATAATTTTTCGTCCTTGATGCGTTTGTAGGAGAAAAAGAAAATGTCAAAGGAGCGCTTTGTCCAACTTTCAAAGAAGCGATAGAAACAGTATCGGCGGAACGTGGAACTATAATATTGCCCTCCGGCGTTTTCGCTTTTATTATTATATTCGAGGCATCATTTTCCCCCGAGTTTTTAACTGTCATTTTTATATTAAAAATCTGATTTACGCCATAAACTCCTGATGGCTGTTCCATATTTGTTATGACCAGATTTGACCGTTTATCCTCCTCTTCTTCCTCCTCTTTGCCCTCCACATTTATATAACAAGTATACTCTTTAGAATATTCTGTTCCGGCAACGTCCTTATAAGTCACCTTAAATACAGCGGGATAAGAACCGGTTTCCATTTTAGGATTAGAAGTAAACTCAAATGAGAGTGTTTTCTTAAAACCCTGGTCAAAAACAGGAAAATAAGACATATTAACATCTTTATACAATGTTATTCCCTCTGTTGAAAGGCTTGTAAGGGCAACCTGCACTTCTCTCGCCCCAAGCTTTCCCGTATTTTCAAGTTCCATTTTAACAGTCACGTTTTCTCCCGCCGTTATTTTTTCTCTGGACTTTTCAAAATTATTTAATACAACAACCGGAAAATTCTGATTATTGGTTATTTTCAAAAATATCTGGTCTTCTCCCGTAAAGCCCTGCTTGTCCCTATTTGTAAAGGAATAGTGCAAAGTAATAGGATATGTACCCGTAGCTGCGTTTTTATCAATTTTAAATTTCAAATACGCTTTAGCGTAGCCCGTATTTTGTATACTATGCTTCACATTAGATTTATTCTCAAATTCCATTTCATAGGGAATACTGCTTCCCCCCGCCTCCGCTTGAATTAAAACATTATAAGCGTAAAAAGAACTAGCGTTTTTAATAATCAATTCTTCTGTAAACTCATCTCCGGGAGAAGCGGAAATCATAGTATTACTCTGAATTTTCAAAGACGGAATCGGGTCTGGCTCCGGCTTATTAGAAATTATCTCATCCTCGTCATAAGCGCTCACGGCATTAACTCCGCCAAGTGAAAAAACAATAACAAACAACAAAAAAAGCTTTCTCATCATCATTACCCCTTATACTCAATCTTTTTCTTTCCTTCTTCCACCCTATCCACTTTTCCGTCACGAATATGAATAATAACATCAGCGTATTCCGATATTTCCAAATCGTGAGTCACAATAACAAGAGTCTGATTATTTTCCATAGAAATTTTAGTTATCAAGTCCATCATTTCAAGGGTAGTTTTTGTATCAAGATTTCCTGTAGGCTCATCAGCGAATATTATATCAGGATTATTAACAAAGGCTCTGGCTATACTCACTCTCTGCTGCTGACCTCCGCTCATTTGAGCGGGAGTATGTTTTATTCTGTCTTTAAGTCCAACCGAGATAAGCATTTCTCTCGCCTTTTTTTCTCTTATCCTTTTGGGGACTTTTTTAAAAATAAGAGGAAGCGTCACATTTTCAAGCGCCGTAAAAGCAGGCAAAAGATTATATGACTGAAAAACAAACCCTATATTTTTCTGTCTAAATTTAGCAAGCTGATTTTCATTCATTTTTTCCAGATGACTGCCTTTTATAATTATCTGGCCTCTTGTAGGCTTTTCAAGACCAGCCATCATATTCAAGAGAGTAGATTTTCCAGAGCCCGAAGTTCCCAAAAGGCAATATATTTTTCCCTTTTCCATTTCAAGGGACACATTATCCAGCGCCGTCACTTTTTCATTTCCCACAGGATATATTTTTGTAAGCGAATTTATTTTTATTATTGACAAGCCGTCACCGCCTTTCAAAAATCTTTATAAGACCTTGGGCTTTCAGCCCAAACCCGACTTCCTGTTCAGTGTTTTTGGCTTTGCCAAAAATCGGCTTACGCCGACCGCATTTCTTTGCGGCACTACTTGAAAGAAAGAAGCAAAGAACTTTTATGCGAAACTACGTTTCGCTGTAAAAAATAGCGGCAAATTCTTCACAGCTGTTTTTTAGCAAAGCGATAGCTTTGCGTTTTAAAGTTCTTTGTCTCACTTTCTTTCAAGAAAGTGAGCAGGGTGTGGGACAGCGTCCCACGGTTTTAAATGTTTCAGCAGGGTGTGGGACAGCGTCCCGCGGTTTTATGTTACCAAATTGCCGTCCACCCGTTTCACGTACGCTTCCTCTCCAAGTTCAATAAAAGCGAGGGCGCTAGATACGTCTGTAATACGCTTAACAAACCCGTCAGCCGAATCCGCCTCGCAAAGCACCGTAAATTTAACTTTGTCGGTGTATTTCGTATCATATATTATGTGACCGTTCTGAAGTATTTCATATTGAATTTTTCCCGATGAATTATAATCAACAGTAATAAAGACATATCTGTACAGTATCTTTTCAATCACCTTAGCGGCAAGAACCCCCTCTTTAGCCGCCCTTTGATAAGCCCTCACAAGCCCGCCCGTGCCAAGGAGCGTACCCCCAAAATATCTTGTAACAACAATAACAGTATTTTTTATATCCTCTCCCCGCAAAACGTCCAGCACCGGCAGCCCAGCCGTTCCGCTGGGTTCTCCGTCATCGCTCTGCCTTTGGGTTTCGTTCCGTTCACCAATCTGATAAGCGAAAACATTGTGAGTGGCGTCCCAATACTTTTTTTTCAAGCCAGCAATAAACTCCAAAGCGTCTTCTTCAGAAGAAACCGGCTTAACCGCAGCGATAAACCTAGATTTTTTCTCAACTATTTCAGCATAGGCAAGTTCGTTTACGGTTTTAAATGATTTCAACATAAAATCAGCTCCTATAGCAATTCACGAAATTTTTACAGCGCAAAAATCAATTTTTGTCCAGCGAAGCCAATTTAAAGTTCTTTGTCCAACTTTCTTTCAAGAAAGTTGGCGGGTTTGGGCAGCGCCCAGCTTAATTTTAAAAAAAATGATTTCCGTGCCTTTATAGTCAAATCAAATTATTTATAGCGGAAAGTCCTTTAATCAAAATATTAGAATCATAAAACCTGCTTGCTATAACCGAATTGGCAACTGCCTCATTAGCGGCGTCAAACATAGGTTTTCCATAGAAAGCGGTCAAAACAGCAAGACCAATCCAAACAATAAGAACCCCCTGAGCAAAACCAACAGCCCCTCCCCCAAGCTTATTAGCAG
>CAOJPS010000030.1 GCA_948441255.1 uncultured Eubacteriaceae bacterium
CAATAAAAAATATCCGAGAGAAATATATAATAACCTTGATAACAGTGATAAGGGCAAAGATGTCAGAAGACAGTTAAGAAAACATTTGTTGGAGCAGCAAAAGTATGTATGTGCTTATTGTTGTTCCTCTATTGATGAAAACAGTACATTAAACGAGCATATTTACCCAAAAGAAAGCTATCCTCAAAAGTCAATGGACTACAACAACATAGTCGCAAGCTGTAATGATAAAAAAAGCCAAAACCAATCCTGCGGTTCTAAAAAAGGAAATAAATTTGATGAAAAACTTTTTGTTTCCCCATTAGAAAAAGATTGTGAAAGCCATTTTAAATTTTATCCTGACGGAAGAATAGAGGGTTTAGATGAAAGAGGTAAATATACAATAGAAATTCTTGGATTAAATTCATATAGATTAGTGCGGGCGAGAGCTGCCGCATATAAAAATTGTGAATCACTTTATGACAAAGAATTAATATATGAATATTACATAAAACCGCAGAATGGAAAATATTCAGCTTTTATTGATATGAACAGATATTTTTATAATAAGGGATATTATGATAATTTGTAAAATAAAATGCGCTTAACTGAGACTCATATTGAAAATGAAATCCTAATGAACCTGCGTTCCGGCAAGAAGCACGCCAACGACCTATATCTCCAAGACAAAGTAGGGGTAGACAAAGACGGAAACGAAATAACCCTGCAAGACAAGGTAGCAGACGACTCTCTGCCAATAGAAGAACAAGTAGAGCAAAAACTTCAGATGAAAATATTACTCGAGCAAATAGATAAACTTGATACTCGAGAGAGAGAAGTAATAAAAATGCGCTACGGAATAAAAACCGGAAAAGAAATTACACAAAGGGAGGTATCAAAAATTTTAGGCATAAGTCGCAGCTACGTATCAAGGATAGAAAAGAAGGCCATAGAAAAACTATCGAAGTACCTAAAACAATTGTAACGCTTGCATATATAGTTAATCAAAAAAACTCAGACTTTTACAGTCTGAGTTTTTTACATTCATAATTTACAGTCAATCAGGAATTAACGCTCATTTTTTTAAGAAACGCCTTTGTTCTCTCATTTTTAGGATTATCTATAACCTCAGCAGGACTTCCCTGCTCAACAATAAGTCCTCCGTCCATAAAAACAACCCTGTCAGAAATACTTCTAGCAAAATCAATTTCGTGAGTTACTATTATCATAGTCATTTTTTCATCGGCAAGACTTCTAAGCACTTTTAATATTTCCGCCGTAAGTTCCGGGTCAAGAGCAGAAGTTGGCTCGTCAAAAAACAGCATTTTAGGTTTCATGGCCAGTGCCCTGGCAATAGCCACTCTCTGCTGCTGCCCGCCTGAAAGCTGATAAGGATAATAATCTCCTTTATCCTCAAGCCCCATTTTTTTAAGAAGTATACCAGTTTCTTCATAAATCTCATTTTTAGGGCGTTTTTGAATATGTATAGGCGCGTCTGTTATATTTTTCATAACGGAATAATGAGGAAACAAATTAAAATTCTGAAAAACCAAACCAAAGTAACTTTTTATCTTCTTCAATTGATTTTTAGAAGCATATACAGGAAATCCCCCTGAACTTGTCACCGCTTGCTCTCCGCAGTAACTTATAGAACCGCTGTCAACATTTTCAAGCATAGTCATACACCTAAGCAAAGTTGATTTTCCCGAACCAGACGGACCAAGAATTGAAATAACTTCTGTTTGGTCAACCGACAAACTTATATCTCTAAGCACTTTCAAATCCCCAAAGCTTTTTTCTATATTTCTTATTTCAAGCAAATTCATACTCATTACCCTCCAATCAGCGGAAATAACTAAGCTTTTTCTCAATATACTCCATTATAAACGCAACAATAAAGTTGAATATATAATAGAATATTCCAGCTATAAACAGCGGCATAATTGTTGTTTCAGCGGCGGCAACCTGTTTTGCCAAAGTAAACATCTCGGTATAAGATATCGCGAAAGCAAGTGAAGTATCCTTTACAAGAGTAATAACTTCGTTTGTCACTGAAGGTATTATATTTTTAACCATCTGAGGAAACACTATTTTAAAAAAGCATTGTCCTCTGCTATATCCAAGAATTTCACAAGCCTCATATTGTCCTTTCGGCACAGCCTGAATACCAGAACGATATATTTCAGCAAAATACGCGGCATAATTTAACGTAAAGCCTATAATTACAGCATAAAAACGATAGCTTGCAGGGGTATTTATTCCAAAGACAAAGTAAGGTCCAAAAAATACCACCAAAAGCTGAAGCATAAGAGGAGTTCCCCGCACAATTGAAATATATATTTTCACTATCCATCTTAAAGGAGTAAACTTTGACATTCTTCCAGCGGTGATAAGCAAACCAAGAGGCATTGAAAAAAGCAAAGTAAGCAGGAAAATAGCCAAAGAAGCAGCAAGGCCTTCTGCCAATTGACCCGAAACACTAATAAACTTTTCAAAAAATGACTGCCCCTTATCTATATTCACATTATCTTTGTGAAAATCTTCTTCCGAAAGACATACACTTGATTCAAGTCCCCATTTTTCAGCAATTTGAATAAACGTCCCATCACCGAGAATTTCCAAAAGCGTCTTCTGAACATCATCTCTTAGTTCGGTATTTCCCAGTAAAAACCCAATACCATATTCTTCAGAAGAAATATGCTCGTCAAGCATAACAAACTGACCGCCTCTTGAGGCAATTTCATAATTAGCCACACCTATGTCCATACATACCGCGTCTATAGCGCCTGATTCAAGATTAAGAAAAGCGCTGTTATAGTCGCCAACCTGCTGAAGCTCAGCAAAAGACGCGGCAAGTTTTTTATTTTTTTCCTCAGCGTCTTCTCCTGTAAAAGCGGCAAGAGCGGAACTGTCAGACTGAACAGCGACTATTTTTCCCGCAAGAGCGGTTAAATCATTAATATTAGAATCTTTTTTTACAATAACCACCTGAGAGTTATCAACATAAGGCGTACTCCAAGTATACTTATCCTCTCTTCCATTCATTGTAAAACCGTTCCATATACAATCTATAGCGCCTGTTTTAAGTTCCATATCCTTTGAATTCCAGTCAATGGGCTGTTTTTTTAAAGTCCAGCCTTTACGGTCACATACCTCTTTCGCCAAATCCAAATCAAAACCAACATACTCTCCGCTTTCATCTTTATAGCCATAAGGCGGAAACTCCGCGTCAAAGCCGACTGTAAAAGTTCTGCCATTATCATCGGCAAAACAAACAGTAAAAGCTATAGCAGAGCATATACACGCCATCAGAACTAATACTATAACATATGGCGATAGTATTTTTTTTAAATTCATATTTTTTCCTCCGTTTATAACGAAAATAATTTTTATTTTTAAGGCAATACCGCATAATTATGCGGTATTGCCTATACAATTTCCGCCTGTTTCAAAATTTTTCCAATCACATCAAATAATATTTTAGTATCTATAGGTTTGGCTATATGTCCGTTCATTCCCGAAAGTATAGCCTCCTGTTTATCTTCCTCAAAAGCATTTGCTGTCATAGCCACAATCGGTATTTGGGCAAGTTCTTTATTCTCAAGTCTTCTAATAGCCTTAGTAGCCTCATAACCGCTCATAACAGGCATTTGAACATCCATAAGCACAACTTGATAATATCCTGGTTCAGAAGCTTTAACCATATCCACCGCGATTTTTCCGTTAGAAGCAATTTCAACAGAAAATCCGGCGTCTCTCAAAATAGTAGAAGCAATTTCCTGATTAAGTTCCACGTCTTCCGCAAGCAAAATACGCCCTGTCGCGAATTTAAAATCATTATCATCAGCATTATCACTACCTTTTTCATCAAAATTTATAGCGGAATAAAGACATTCGCTTAACTCTGACAAAAACAAAGGCTTTCCGCAAAAAGCTGTAACTCCGGCCTCCCTAGCCTCCGCCTCAATATCGCACCAATCATAAGCCGTTATAATAATAATCGGTACATTTTCGCCCATTTCTTTTCGTATTCTTCTTGTAACCTCAATACCGTTCATATCCGGCAGCAGCCAGTCTATAATATATACACTATAATCGTCGCCTCTTGTAAGCGCCTGATGAGTACGAAGCACCGCCTCTTTTCCCGATAATGTCCAATCCGGACGCATTCCTATCTGCTGAAGCATATATGATACACTGTCACAAGTATTAAAGTCGTCGTCAACAACCAAAGCCCTGCAATCTTTAAATTCAGGTATTTCCTTTGGTTTTTTGTTTTGCGCGTTCAAACGGAAAGTAAAAGAAACCGTAAATTCCGTACCAACTCCCTGTTCGCTGTCAACCTCAATAGAACCGCCCATCATATCCACAATATTTTTTGTAATAGCCATTCCAAGACCCGTCCCCTGAATCCTGCTAATGGTAGAATTTCTCTCTCTCTCAAAAGGCTCAAAAATATGTTCCATAAATTCCTTACTCATACCCACACCATTATCTTTTATATAAAACTCATAATTGGCATAACCTTCTTTGTCAAATGGTTTTTCTGTAATTCTCATACTAACCTGACCGCCCGCGGGAGTATATTTAACAGCATTACTCATAAGATTTAAAAGCACCTGATTAAGCCTAAGCTTATCGCAATAAATATCCTCGTCAAAAACATCAACAGTGTCAATACAAAGCTCAAGCTGTTTAGCGTGAATATCCGCCTGCAAAATATTGCGGAGTCCGCTAATAATATCCGGCATACTGCATAAACTTTCATCAAGCTGTATTCTTCCGCTTTCAATACGGCTCATATCCAAAATATCGTTAATTAAACTAAGCAAATGATTTCCCGAAGACATAATCTTTTTAAGATATTCCTCCACCTGTTCCTTAGCGTCTATGTGGCTCATAGCAAGAGATGTAAAGCCAACTATAGCATTCATAGGCGTTCTTATATCGTGGGACATATTAGAAAGAAAAACACTTTTCGCTTTATTTGCCCTGTTTGCCTGAGTAAGCGCGTTTTCAAGCAAATTATTCTTCTTCATCTCGTTTTTTGTTTCCTCATCAACACTATGAAATCCAAGCACAATACTTTGTTTCTCATTCCATTCCCCGGCTCGTACAGCTTTCATCTGAAAATATCTTATCTCGCCGTCCTCAACAATACGATGATTTACAGTATATATAAGTTTTTCAGACAATTCTTTTTTCAGTTTCTCACAAGAAGATGATTGACGAAGGTTTTCTTTATCTTCTTCATACACAAATTTCTCTATATAACGCTCCATACTTTTCTCAAGAGATAAGTCCCCGCTAAAAACAGAATCAAAAACATACCGTCTTCCATTCTCAAGAATATTCCCCATACCTGTATCAAGGTCAAAAAAGCAAACAATGTCATAATCAACACATAAAGCCCTAACCAATTCAGTCTGACGTCTTTTGTTTTTATCCTCCAAAAGCTTCCGCTCTGTACAATCCAAAAGAAACCTCTGATAAAAAAGCTTTCCGTCTTCTTTCAAAAGTTTAACGCTTCCCATAACATGAACTATCTCTCCGTTGTTATGCCGCACTCTATATTCCACACTGATACTGTCGCCCTCTTTTTTAAGCTTTCTCATCGCATCTCTAAGCTTTTCCTTATCTTCTTCAACAACAGACTCCGCAACCATATCAAAGCCTTTCTCCATCAATTCTTCCGATGTCTCATATCCTAAAATTTTAAGCGCCGCCCTATTCACGCTAATAATTTGCGTTCCATCCACAGTATGACAAAGCACTCCGCAGTCTATGGTAGTAAAAATCATTTCAAGCGTATTATTTTTTCTAATGATTTCCTGTTCATAAGCCCGTTCTTGGGTAATATCAATACCAACTCCAACCGTACCCATAACACTGTTGTCAACATTATACAAAGGAGATTTGTATGTAGTAAGAGTTCTCATACCCTCTCCTGTTTTAATAATTTCCTCGGATACGTGAGTTTTCTTATCCCTCATAACCACCATTTCCGACTCAATACAAGCGGGGTCGTCCTCCTCAACATCCCAAATATAAGCGTGTCTTTGTCCTTCTACTTGTTTTTTTGTTTTATTCACAGTTCTGCAAAAACTGTCATTAACTTTTTTATGTACCCCATCTTTATCTTTATACCAAATAAGATTTGGAATGCTGTTAATAGTACTATCCAAATAATGACTTGTCTGCCAAAAATCCTTACTCATTTTATATGACTGCTGCCACCTTAAAAAGCGAAACTTTATTTCCTCATCCGACATAGGAATAAACCATACGTCTTTAAATTCAGACAAACTATCGGCAAAAAGCGAAAATGTTTCTCTATCCGCAAGCAAAATAACTTCTGCCTTCTCATTTTTTTCCAAAAGCAGTGTTTGTATGTTTTTTTCAACTTCTTCCCCATATGAATTAACAAAAATCACATCAGCGTCTGCGGCAAGCTCCTTATCCAATTTAACGCCATCAGAAAAATTATGAGAAAAATGCTCAAGTGGACACATTTCCTTTATAATCTCAAATACTTCACAGCGATTACCAAGCAAATAGAAATGAATACGACAATGATACATACTATTTCTCCTTTCTCCGCGTTTCTCAATCATTTATTTATATTTAAGGAACAGCGGCGTTTCATAAAATTAATATTCTTTTATATTATATCATATTTATCCCAAATAATCAAAACAACCTTTCCCCGCCCCACACCCTGCAAGGGACTAATTCCTTGACCCATAACGCAAAGTATTAGCTTTGCTAAGGAAACACCGCACAAAGAGGAAGTAAAAATAATTTTGCAAAAAAATACGCTCCAAGTGGGTTTAAAAACCCGCACTTCCGCTCAATTTTTTTGCCGCTCACGCTAAAATTATTTTTATTTTCTAAACAGCGAAACATAGTTTCGCGCAAAAATTTTTGTCAAACTTTTTTCAAAAAGTTTGTGGGTTTGGGCAACGCCCAAGGTTTTTCTTAATTTTGCTGTATTTTTCGGCGAGTCAGCAGAACAACCGTCTCCACGTGTCCTGTCATACAAAACATATCCACCGGTTGCACTTTATCAATTTCATAGCATTCACCAAGCATTTTCAAATCTCTGGCAAGGGTAGAAGGATTACAGGAAACATACACAATTTTAGGCGGCAAAACTTCTCTAATCATATTAATAAGTCTAACATCACAGCCTTTTCTAGGGGGGTCAAGAAACAGCGCGTCAGCGAAAACACCCTCATTTTGGTACAAATCCGGAATAACCTCCTCCGCTTTTCCAGTAATAAACCTAACATTAGAGATACCATTAATCTCCGCGTTTCTAACAGCGTCATCAACAGCGGCTGAAATTACCTCAACCCCAATAACGGTTTTAACCTTTTTAGCGATAAACAAAGAAATCGTTCCAATTCCGCAGTAAGCGTCAATAACCGTTTCATCTCCTTTAAATTCAGCAAAATCAAGAGCGGTTTGATAAAGTATTTTTGTTTGAATAGGATTAATCTGAAAAAAAGAAAGAGGTGAAATCTCAAATTTAAGTTCACCAATATAATCTTTAATAAAACCCTTTCCATATAGAATAGAAATTTTATCACCTAATATAACATTGGTTTTTTCATTATTGTGATTTAAAACAATTGTAGAAATATTAGAAAGCTGGCAAAGTTTTTTCACAAGATAATCAGCGTTTGGAAGTTTTTTACCTTTAATAACAACGCAAACCATAATTTCTTTTGTAAAAACACCAATTCTTGTAACAATATGACGAATAACTCCTCTATGACTTTTTTCATCATATGGGCGGATATTATATTTAATCATAAATTCTTTAATAATAGAAATAATTTTCTCATTAACATTATTTTGAATAGCACAATTTGAAACATCAACAATACTATGGCTTCTCGGAGCGTAAAAGCCAAAAGAAATGCCGTCTTTTGATATTCCAACAGGAAACTGAGCCTTATTTCTATAATTATATGGATTATCCATTCCAATAGTATCTAAAACCTGAATATCAGAAAACCCGCCAATTCTTTCAATGGCGTCTTTAACAATTTTGGTTTTAAGTTTAAGCTGAGCTAGGTAGCTCATATGCCGCAAAGTACACCCTCCGCATCTTTTAAAAACATTACAGTCAGGCTCCACACGATTTTCAGACTTTTTTATAATTTCCAAAAGTTTTCCATAACCAAAAGACTTTTTAATTTTAATAAGTTTTATCAAAACCCTTTCTCCAGACAAAGCGCCTGATACAAAAACAATAAAATCATCAATTTTGCCAATTCCCTCGCCATTTTCATTCATATCGGCAATTTCAACAATATAATTTTCATTTTTAATCAATTTCATCTTCTTTATCCTTTAGCAATAAATTTCTTATAGCTTTGGCGATAGTTTCCCCATCGCTCATTTTAAAAACCTTTTCAAGCTTTGAGGTATTATACTTAATAGGAGGCACTTCTTTCGCGTTTTTACTCTTTTCAGCATCTTTCACAAAACTCACTTCCTATCATAAAACTCACAAACCGATTTACAAAGGCAATATCTGCATTTCGCGAAATCATATTGGGCGTTTCCCTGCCCCGATTCAAGCATTTCATTCATACTCTCAAGTATCTCAATAACTTCTTTTCTAACAGCTCTTGTATTTTTAATTCTAAACATATAATCACTGTAAATCAGATTACCAAACTTAGGTTTCTTTTTATATACCTCCTCAATAATAATAAAATAGGCGGCAAGCTGCATCATATCCCCAAAACGAGGCATAGCGTCATTTCCTATTTTACCGCTTTTCAGTTCAACGGGAATAATGCCGCCAAAAACACTTTTATAAACAAAATCCGGCTTGCCCTGAATCCCATAAACCTCCGATTTTAAAAGCTTAGAAACAACAACACCGTCACTATGTTTAATTTTTTGGTCGGTATATATAAGTTTATACCCAAAAGGATGCAAGGAGGGTTTTAATTTTCTGATATCCGATAAACAAATCAGCCTGACAAAAGCAATAAAAAATATTATAAATACGCCAAAAATAAAATACCATATCATAAAAAAGCACCAAAACTCAAAATTTTAAAATAATAAAGGGCATATATAACGGCAAAAGCAAAAGAAATAAACAATATAATTTTAAATAAACGTTTTATTTTAAATTTAAAAAGATAACTGTTATGAAACTTTCTTCCTCTAGCGAAATTTTTTGAAGTCCCCCTTTTAATTCCGTTTTTCTCACAATATTCCGAATTAAGTCTTCTAATCTCACTAATGCCATAGATTTTCTCATAATACCACTGATAATTGCAATAACAAAATTTATTAATTTCATTTGCCGATATTTTCTTATTCCTCATTTTTAAAACTCCGAATCACGGACATTTCTGGAAAGATTTTTCTGATATCCTGCCCAATGACCCTGAGTATTATTTTTCTCAAGAGCGTCCTCAAACATTTTAATTTTAGCGTCTGTATTGTCAGCACAATGAAGAATAAAGGCCTCAATAGTTTTTGGCAGCTGAGGAGAACCAAATTCATATTCCCCGTGATGTCCTATAATACAATGTTTTAAAATCATTTTAAGTGTTTCAGGAAAATCAGTAATTTTAGCCGCCTCATCAGAAATCAATTCCGTTCCAATAACAATATGACCCAAAAGCTGACCGCCCTCAGTATAATCATTATCGGGAAAAGGTGACAATTCCCAAAGTTTGCCTATATCGTGAAGCATAGCCGAAGCGATAAGTATATCTCTGTTCACAAATTTATATCTTGGCGCCATAAAATCACATATCTGTGTAACTGAAAGCGAATGCTCCAAAAGCCCGCCCATATAATTATGATGCATAGCTTTAGCGGCGGAATGTTCTTTAAATTTAGTGGCAATTTCCGTATTTTTAATAAAAATATTTTCGAGCAAAACTTTTATATAATTATTTGAAATTGTTTTTATGTACTCCGTAAACTGTTCATATAAAACAGAAATATCTTTGTCAGTACAGGGAATATAATCCATAGGATTATATTCCCCCTCCTGACTTTTCCTTATTTTTCTGACATTAAGCTGAAGCTCATTCTGATACATCAAAGCAAGAGCGTCAATTTTAATAAAATCCCCTTCCTCAAAGCTTTGAATCTGATGATTAAGCTCCCAGACTTTAGCGTCAACAATAGCTGTTTTATCCTGCAGCTTCAAAGACAAATAAGTTTTGCCAGCTCTCGATTTCAAACTTTGTTTTTGTTTGCACAAATAATGTCCGACAAGGGCTTCTCCCTCACGTACATCTTCCAAATATCTCATAAAAACCTCCGTAATAAAATTACAGGAAATACCGCACGAAGATATTAAAAATAATTTTGAATTTGTCGGTGTTTCCTACAGTTTATACACTTTTTCCCCCGCCTCAAAAATGTTTCTCGTATCAAGTATAATTTTATTTTTAAAGCGTTCCTCATTTTCTTTCAAATGGTTATGACCAACAAGCACAACGATAAATTTAGATTTTTTAATAAATTCATCAAAATCCTGAGTTTGTCCATCAACCCTATTATCCCTAACCATAGGGTCAAAAATATTAATTCCTTTAACAAAATACTTATCAAATCTCTCAAGCATCTGCAAAGTAGGACTTTCTCTAAGGTCGTCCACATTTTCCTTATAAGTCAGACCATACAGTCCAACCTCGCTTATATCATTAATACCGTTTTCTCTCATAATTTCGCCCATTCTCTGAATAACATAATCAGGCATAGCGTCGTTGACGTGTCTAGCGGCAAGAATTATATTCACAATATCAGGATAATCTCCCACCAAAAACCACGGGTCAACAGAAATACAGTGTCCTCCCACTCCCGGACCAGGCTGAAGAATATTAACTCTAGGATGTTTATTGGCAATACCTATCAGCTCATAAACATTCATACCTTCTCTGTCACATATTTTAGCTAGTTCGTTGGCAAAAGCTATATTAATATCCCTAAAAGTATTCTCAACAACTTTGCTCATTTCAGCGGTTTTAATATCAGTAAGGACAATATCGCCTTTGCAGAAACTTTTATACCAAGTTCTTATTTCCTCAGCGATTTCCTGGCTGTCAGCGCCAATAGTACGTGAGTTATTCTCAAGTTCAAAAACCATATTCCCTGGTATTATTCTTTCCGGAGCGTGAGCTAAATGTACATCTTTTCCTATAGCAAGACCTTTTTCCTCCGCTATAGGTCTTACAAATTTATCAATAGTCCCCGGTGAAACAGTAGACTCAATAACAACAACGGCGCCTTTCTCACAAATATCAAAAACCTGAGAAACAGCGGCAATAACATATTTAGCCTCAATTTTTTTATTTTCTTTAATATATGGAGTAGGAACAGTAATAATATATCTGTCAGTTTTAATAAGAGAATCCGAAAACTCTATTCCTCCCGCAAGCGCCTTTTCAAAAAGTTCCGGCAAACCTTTTTCCTCAAATGTAAGTTTTCTGTCATTAAGCGTATCAACAAGCTTTTTGTTCAAATCCGTACCGACAACCTCAATACCATTAGCGGCAAACATAAGTCCCGTAGGCAATCCAATATAACCCAATCCAACAATATTCAATTTACCCATTTCAAAAACTCCTTATAAATCTTATTTTTATTTCATATCAAGCCAATCTGTCTCATCATTAATAGGCTTAGCAAGCGCCCAGGCAAAATACAGGCTTTTAGCCGCTTTAGCCCTTGAAACCGTCTGCTTTGGTGAAAATTTATTTCCATTTTTCATAGTTCCTCGTTCAATTCCCCATTCTGAGCGAATCAATCCAAGATTATACGCCTCTTTAGCCTTTTCAAAATATTTCTCATCAATTTTATCAGAATCCACAAGAGTATTAAATCCAGCAAGAGAATAATACTGAGCCTCATCTCCCACAAGATTAGGGTCATAATTAGGGTCGTCAGGAGAAAGCGCCTTACCGTTATAATCAGTCATATAAGCCGGCTTTTCACCAAATTTTATTTTATAAGCGTCATACAGCACAGAAGCCATAACCTCTCTTGTAAGTCTGACATTCTTATATCCTTTAATCAAAGACCTGTCAATATTCCAAAGTTTAGCCAAAGCGGTAACATATTCGTCAACATACATATCATCATTAGGATTAAAATTACCATTTTTATCTTTGCTCATAACTCCAAGCTGAAGCATTTTTTCAATCTGATTTCTATAGTATGCCCCAAAACCAGAAACCGTATCATTGCAAACCTCCGGATAAACTTTGCTCCAGTCATCATTTTCCATAGCGGAAACAACGTCTTTTTTCAAATACCCAACAAATTCACTCACATTTGCGTCACCGTTTTTATAAGCCTTATAAACTTCCTCAACAATCATTCTCGCGTATTGCTTGGCAAGCGCCTCTTTAAAGTGAGTTCCGTCAATTTTTTTATTAGGATTTCCGTTAGCGTAGCTTCCGCTGTTTGTTTTTCCAGGAGTTTCACCTGCCTCAAGTGACAAAACAACAGCGGAAGTTCCGGCTGTACCAATCTCATTAAGATACTCAACACTTCTTGTATTCAAATCAGCAAGCGTAACACCCATTTCTTTTGCCGCTTCCCTCATAATATCAGGAAACTTCCTATCAGTAAAAGAATTTTTATAAACGTGGCTTTTAACAGGCTTTCCCTCCGCTCTTGTCATAGGAGTAACAAGTATAGGAATCATACCTCTTGATTTAACGGCAGGTATATAATAATCTGTTATATATTTCTTATACATTTCTTCTGTCGAGCCGCCTCCAAATCTGGCGTTCTCGCCATCCGCCGTACCCTTAGCGGTACCCTTTCTCTCGTCATTATGCCCCGACTGAATAAGCACATAATCTCCAGCTTTGCCGGCACGCAAAAGGTCATTAAGCCTGCCCTCCTGATACATACTTTTCATTGAGCGTCCGCCCATAGAATAATTTATAACATCAACTTTATCAAGGTCAAAAAGTCTGTCAAAAACCTGACCCCAGCCGCACATAGGCGCTTCCTCAAAAATATAGCTTTTAACAGTGGAATCCCCAAGCGTAAACACAGTCGGCTTCTCATTTTTACGCTTATTATTTTTATAAATCCTTGTAACGTTGATTGATTTAACACCAACATCGGTATTAGCCTTTTTAGGCTCAATCTCAATATCAATATAAGGCAGACCGCTCACAAAATAATATGACCAGTGATTATCACTCCAGCTCGCTGTATTCTCTGCTGGAACAAGTTTAGCGGCGTCCCAGAATTTATTAGACTCAATACGGGTTGTCTGCATACCAGAAACAGACATAGACGTAACCTCAGCTCCGCCGGTTGTTTCCACTCCAATAGCGTAAGCTCCGGGTTCAACGGCAACACGAAAAACCATACCGCCAAAATCATATGTAGTGCATTTACTCTGTTCAATATCTTCTCCCTTATCATTCCGCATAACAAAACGGCTCTCATCTTTTTCATTCACATAAAAGCCATCGTCTTTAGCGAAGATATCAGAGATATCAACTTTTCTCGGAGGCATAGCGCAGGTTTCAGAAACAAACCCATATCCCTTTTCTTCCGAAAAAACAGGAACCTTGTTTTCATCATTATACACTCTCGTGTAGCCCGCCGCAAGGGTTTTATGATTTTCACTGCCGCTTTCACCGCTCACACCGCTGTTTTTATCAAAGTCAAAATATCTGGCAAACCCCTCTTCTTTCATTATCTTTTCAGTGGCGGCAATTTTTTCTGAAACTGACAAATTTTCATTTTCATCAGCAAAAGCGAATACGCCATTCGACAAAACCGCTGTCAGGGTCAAAACCAAAGCCGTTCCTTTTTTTAAAATCCTCAAATATTTTTTCATTTAAAAACACCTCCAATATCAAAACCAGTTAAATTTTCTCACCTATTTTTTCTCCAAGCTTAACGGCTGTTTCAATTCCATTTTTTGTATTTCCCAAAATATCAGAATCAACTTTAAGAACATCTTTTTTTATAAGCAAAATAATGGTAGACCCTCCAAACTCAAAAAAGCCTTTTTCCTCTCCCCGTTTAAATTTATATTTTCCGTGAAGATTTTTAATTTTTCCCACCATCATAGCGCCCACCTCAATCTGAACCGCCTCCCCAAAATTATCAGTTTTAAGAAAAGTATACTCTCTGCAATTTCTTTTGTAAATATTATATCCATTAAGAGCGATTGGCTTAACTGTATGCAATTCTCCTTTTATAAAAAAGTTTTCTTCTTTTGTCCCATCATCAAAATAACAATACCTATGATAATCGTCAACAGCAAGCCGAAAAATAAGACACCATCCGCCAAAAAACTCCTTTGCCTTAGGATTTCCGTCAAGAATATCAAAAACCGAGTAAATAGAATCTTTTATTTTAAAAACACTGTCGCCATCTATATTATAAACCGACAGTTTTGAGTCACAAGGGCTTATAAAAGAATCAGGGTTAAAATCAACAGGCCTTTTACCAGGTTTAACTTTTCTTGTAAAAAAATCATTATAAGAGTTAAACTCTCTTTCCTCAAACTGGCTCATATCAATATTTTGTTTATCAATAAAACCTTTAATCATTTTTCGAGAACGTCCGCTGTTCATATAAGAGCCCACAAGCTTCGAAACAAAAGGACGGGTCAAAAGTTTTAAAATTATTCTGCCATAAAAAGAACCATATAAGAAATTAAGGGAAGCATCTTGTTTCTGAAACCCCTCAAGAATTTCTCCGTTTCTGTTTCTAACCTCAAAATTAAAATTATCTTTCATAAGCAACCCCTCTAAAAAATATTTCGGCAATACATATCATTTATTCATAGCTTCAACACATATGAAAGCGAACTCAATAACCCCCACAAGCAAAAAAAGAAGCATAGTTTTCATACCAACTTTTTTAACTCTGAATTTTATAATAAAAGCGCAGGCAACAATAAACATAATAACAGAATAGACAATATAAAAATACTCATCGCCTATCCTAAATTTAAAAATATATATAAACGGCATAATAAGGGCAGTATTCGTAACAGGCAGCCCCTCATATTCCTTTCTGTTCTCACTGGTTTTGCTTTGTCTTTCTTCTTCCATAACATTAAAATAAGCGAGGCGAATAAGAGCGGCAAGAACAAAAAACACAAACAGCGCGAAAAAAGGAATAACAAAAGCGCTTTCAGCTATGCTTCCCTGTTCAATCAAAACGCTGTATCCTATAGCGGCAGGCAAAACCCCAAAACCCACAATATCCGCCAAAGAGTCAATCTGAATACCAAACTTTTTCTGGGCCTCTGTTCTATTTTTCATAGACCTAGCCACTTTACCGTCAAACATATCGCAAAGTCCCGAAATCATAAGGCATAAAATACCCCATAAAGAATTTGGGATATTTCCATAAAAAGGGACAGGATTTGTGCAGATAAAAATACCAATAACGGAAGACGCCAAACTTATATACGTAAGAATAACAGTATAATTATAAAATCCAATCATTTATAATTCTCCTTTCTAACCTCGGCCTTTGCCGATTTTTATATGTCTTAAATGATTAACAACGAAAAATATTCCGCTGATGAGAAGACAAAAATAATAACTTATACCCCTTGTAAGAAGAGTAGCGGTAGCAACAATACCGCTTCCATATATCATAGTAAAAAGTTCCGCTGTAAACGCCTCTGCGGCGCCGACGCCCCCAGGAAGAGGAAGCGAGTCGACAGCCATAGCGACCGCGGCCTGAATAGCGAGCAAATCAAAAAAAGTCGCTCCACCTCCCGTTTCAAAGCTTTTATAAACAAAATAAGCAATCGAAAACAAAGCCACCCTCTGAACCAGACAAACAAGAAATACTTTAATATTGACAGCCGGATTATTTTTTATATACTCGGCGCTGCTTCGGTAATCTTTAAACTGACGCTCATATTTTATTAAAACTTTTCTTCTATTTCTAACAATTTTCAATCTTACAAGCAAATTAACAACTTTGCCGACAATTTTATCCAAAAGAGATTTTGAGAACACTGCTGTCAGGCACACAACAACTGTCAGAATATTCGCCACAACCCCAAATACAAACATAAACGTAAACCAAAAATCGCCGAATAAATAACTTGATTTAAATACAGCGACAAAAAATCCCAAAACTATAAGAACAAGTTTATAGTGAATAGTATTCAAAAGCAGCGCTATTGTAGAAGTCGCCACAGAAACGCCGTCTTTTGACATATAATAAGCGGCAACAGGCTGACCTCCCGTAGCGGAGGGTGTAACAGCGCAAAAATAAAAATCAATACAGCCATAAGTAAGACATAACAATCTGTTAGCCTTTCCTTTAAGAGATTTTATAATAATACTAAGACACTGACCCTCTCCAAAAACATAAACAAGGGCCATAACAACAGACAATATCAAATATTTATACTCAGCATTTTTAACAGCGTTAGCGATATCATTAAAATCACAGTCTTTAAGCAGCAAATAGAATGTTGAGCAAACAAGAGCAGCAAAAAACAGCATACTAAAAGCATAACGACCTTTTTTATCTTTAATATCATCAACTTTACCATTATTATCCATAATATTCTCCTATCAAAACAAACACGAAAAAAATTATCTTAAATGATTTTACCACAATTAAAGAAAATAAACAATAGCTATTATTAACAAATCAGCAGAAGGGAACCTCGGCAAATTAAAAAATTATTTTTACTTTTTAATTTGCCGGTATTTCCTATCACCTTTGTTGACTATAATATCCTTTGTGCGGCGTTTCCAAAAATCAATTTTGCATATAGAAAACACCTCGCAAAAAAAAACCGCGGCAGTTTTACCACGATTTTTTAAACTGCGAAACATAGTTTCGCGTAAAATTTCTTTGCTTCTTTCTTTTTAAAGTAACGTGAGTTCGACAAAAAATTTCAGTAAAACTCAGCGAAACGTAGTTTCGCAC
>CAOJPS010000031.1 GCA_948441255.1 uncultured Eubacteriaceae bacterium
TCCTTGTACTGAAAAATATCATCTAAAATCTGTTTTATTGAATTATGCGGTATTGTCTTAATAAAAAATATCTTGAATTGGTTTGCTTAATAAACTATAATTTTATTGTAAGGGTTATGTATTTACAGCAGTTTGCAAAATCTTTAGAGTGAAATAAAAAAAATATATTAGTTTAAATTTTATTTGGAGGTATTTATATGGCTATCAATACTAAGGAAAACAAAATAAAGGAAATAGCTTTTGAATTAATTCCTAAAAAGTTAAGATTTAATCTTTTACATCTTCTTTCTGACATCTGTTTTAATATTAAAGAACCTGTTGAATGTGACTTTACAGGTGAACTTTCAAAAATCTCAAAAGAAATAGAAGCTTTAGTAAGTAAAATTAATGATGTTCTTATGACTCCTGCGGATAAAAGAAATGATTTTTATGAAAGTATTAATACAGTAAAAATGAATATTATTGAAACAGCTCGTTCAGTGTTTGTTTATGAAAGGTCTGTTATAACGTTATATGAATTTCTATCTGATGAGAAAAATTTGAGAGATTTTGAAAGAGAGAAAAATTTGACAAATTTTGAGTTTGACTATTCACAAATATGCGAGGATTGTTTTAAGTATATTTATGAGTTAAATGACGATGATATTGACGATGACGCGTATGAATTTTTTGCTGCGAGAAAAAAAAGTCAGATTCTCTCTTGCCTTCCTTTAAAAATGACAAAGCTAAAATATAATGACTATATTAAAAATTTTTTAGAAAATTTGTGTTCTGATTCGTCAAAGAATTTTGTCGTTAATATAATTGAAAGTTATAAAAATATATTTGCTCCTTTTAAGTCAGGCTGTTATGGCAAAAGTTTTAAATATATTGCCGATAAACTTATTGAAATATGGAATATGGATTTTGAAAAACTTTCTGATGAGGAACTTGATGAAATTATTGAAACTTTGGAGGATACAGGAAAAAACGTAGATGAAATTAAGGGATTTTTGTCAATTTTATATCATGATATAAATTATATACTCAATTTGGCTTTATTTTCTGTTGATGATGAATATCTTTTTGAAGGCGACATAATGTTTAAAGACCTTTATTTCGCAACAAAAGATATTATTAAGTCAAAAGACAATGAAGTTTTTATTGATGATATTATTGACAGAATATATGACAAAATTGAATCTATGGAAAGTGAAATTTACGCTATGAATGAAAATTTTGGGGATATTTTGAATATAATCAATATTGAAAATCTTTCCGAATCTGTTTATACTTATGTTATGACGAAAATAAAAATAGATGAAAATTTTGATTCTGAACTGAGTGATGCTTTGGACAATTACTTTGATACTGAAGAAAATAATGAAGATACAGATGAAAAATTTTTGAATGATAAGATAAATGAATTTTTGGAATATGTAAAGAATTCTGTTTCCGAAATTTCTAATAAAAAGGGAAAGAAACTTAAAAATAACTTTTTTGGATATATTGTTTGTTTCTATGATGAAGAGGAATGTGACAAATATATTGAATTTGTTATTAAAAGTTTAAGTGAAATGGAAAAACCTAATTTGTATATTATAAAATTAGGTATACTTTTTGAAAGAGAGGGTTTTGATATCTCAGACGAACATAATCATAAATTTTGCGACTGTGGACATCATCATTAATTATTTTTTTGATATCTTTGTTTATAGCAATACGCAAAATTTTCAAAGCAAAACAACAAAATAATGATTGAATATAGTAGTTTTTATAATTTGTCAAAGGCATTATTTTATTGTTTTGCTATAATTTATTCATAGCTGTTTATTATGTATAATAAAATTTATTATACATATATATAGGGGTGTTCTATGAAA
Source organism: uncultured Eubacteriaceae bacterium (assembly GCA_948441255.1). GTDB lineage: Bacteria > Bacillota > Clostridia > Lachnospirales > CAG-274 > MGBC114079. The sequence continues at coordinate 1,863 of CAOJPS010000031.1, forward strand.
AAGCCTAACATAGGTATGAAAAAAAGGCTGCTGTTTTTTTTGCTTTGCTTTGAGCTTGCCTTTTTTTCTTTGATTATTAGAATTTTTTATATACAATATTTTGAAGCTGATTTTTTGCAGACAAAAGCTTATGAGCAGCAAACTCGTGACAGGCTTATTAAACCTAAAAGAGGAGATATACTTGACAGGAATTTGAATGATATAGCGAAAGCACAAACGGTATGCTCTGTAAGTGTTATACACGCTCAGGTTAAAGACGAGAAAAAAGCGGCGGAAGTTTTATCTGAAAAACTTAATCTTGATTATGATTTTGTATTAAAAAAAGTTCAAAAAAGAGTGGCGCTTGAGAGGATTAAGACAAAAGTCGATAAAAATATTGCGGATGAAATAAGGGAACTTAATATTGATGGAATAACTATTGATGATGATATTAAAAGAATTTACCCTTATTCTAATCTTGCCGCTCACGTTATAGGTTTTACAGGAAAAGATAATCAAGGAATTGTTGGTCTTGAGGCAAAATATGATGAATTTTTAAGGGGTAAACAGGGAAAAATTTTAACAGAAACAGACGCTAAAGGGGTAGAACTGAAAAATGGAAAAGAGAGCAGGGTTGACCCTATACCTGGATATAATCTTGTTACAAGTATTGATATAAATTTACAACAATATGCTGATCAAACTTTGGAAAAAACTGTTGAGGCAAAAGACGCTTTGAGGGGAGTTATAATTCTTATGAACCCACAAAACGGTGAAGTTTACGCTATGGCAAATAAACCAGATTTTGACCTTAATGAACCATTTAAAATTAATTCTGAAGAGCTTCAAAGTATGTGGGATTCCCTTTCTCAAAAAGAACAAAATGATTACTTAAATAAAATGTGGAGGAATTTTGCTATTAACGATACCTATGAACCTGGTTCGACTTTTAAAGTGATTACTTCGGCGGCGGGTCTTGAGGAAAAAGCTGTTGATTTGAACAGTTCATTTAACTGCGGCGGAGGAAGAACTGTTGCTGGAAGACATATTAAATGCTGGCGTTCGCCAAGAAGCCATGGTACGCTTAATTTTGTTCAGGGGGTTCAAAATTCCTGTAATCCTGTTTTTATGGATATTGCCGCAAGGCTGGGAGCAGAAACTTTTTATTCTTATATGAAAAAATTTGCTTTTGATAAAAAAACAGGAATTGATTTGCCGGGAGAAGCTGTCGGCATTATGCATAAGCTTGAAAATGTAGGTCCTGTTGAGCTGGCGACTATGAGTTTTGGTCAGTCTTTTCAAATTACCCCTCTCCAGCTTTTAAGGGCAATATCATCGATTATAAACGGAGGGAAACTTATTACTCCTCATTTTGGAGTTAAAATTATAGATGAGAATAAAAATGTTATTAAAACTTTTGATTATTCTGATGGAGAAACTACTGTTTCGAAGGAAACTTCTGAAAAAATGAAAGAAATTCTTGAAAGTGTTGTTTCAGAGGGAACAGGAAATAAAACTTATATTCCAGGATATAGAATAGGCGGAAAAACGGCTACGAGCGAAAAGCTTCCAAGAAGAAGCGGAAAGTATATAGCTTCTTTTATGGCTTTTTCTCCTGCGGAAAATCCTCAGGTTATAGGAATTGTGCTTATTGACGAACCAAAAGGTGTTTATTATGGAGGGCAGGTTGCAGGACCTGTTATGAAGGAACTTATGTCAAATGTTTTGCCTTATCTTGGAATTGAACCACAGTATACAGAAGAAGAATCGAAAATGGAAGAAGTTTTGAAAATAGATGTTCCTGATTTTATAGGAAAGAAAGTGTCGGAATGTAAAAGTGAACTTAATGAACTAAAAATAAAATATGATATTAAGGGCGAAGGAGAAACTGTTTTAAGACAATTTCCTGAAAGCGGGGAAAAAATAAATTTAACAAGTAAAGTGATTTTATATACTCAAAATTAAAATGGCATTTTGTGGAGGTTTGCCTAATTATAAAAGACATTGAGAAAAATTTAGTAATTACACTTTAAAGGTTACAAAAAAATCATTTTACTTGCACGGACTGTAAATTGCTTCGCAATTCACTTATCGCCCGGCAGCGCTTACGCACTCGTAAAATATTTTTTTGTTATAATTTAAGTGTAATTACTATGATTGAAATTATTTTTTATAATCTGTAGAAAGCGGTGTTTTTATGAATTTAAAAAGTCTTGTGAAAGAAATGGAATTTATTTTACTTCAAGGAAGTCTTGACATTGATGTAAAGAGATTAACTATTGATTCAAGAAATGTTGAGAAAGATTCGATGTTTATTTGTATTTCGGGATTTAATGTTGATGGACATAAATTTATTGAATCTGCTTGTGAAAAGGGCGCGTCTGTTATAGTATGTATGAATGACACGGAAATTCCTGAAGGGGTTACAGCAATTAAAGTTAAGGATACAAGAGACGCTCTCGCTTTTATTTCTAATAAGTTTTTTTTGAGTCCTTCAAAGAAATTTAGACTTATAGGAGTTACAGGGACAAACGGAAAAACAAGTTCTACTTATTTTATTGAAACAATTTTAAATAGTGTTGGAAAAAAATCAGGAATTATAGGTACTGTTGAAACAAGGATAAATGGAAAAAAATTTGATTTTGAAAAAGAAGGTATCCATATGGCCACAAGTACAACGCCTGATAATATTGAACTTAATATGCTTTTTGACAAAATGATTAAAGATGGTGTTGACAATGTTGTTATGGAGGTTTCTTCTCACGCGCTTGAACTGAAAAAAGTTGATTATTGTGATTTTGATATAGCGATTTTTACTAATCTTACTCAAGACCATCTTGATTTGCATAAAACTATGGAAAATTACTGTAATGCCAAAGCAAGACTTTTTAAAATGTGTAAATATGGTATAATAAACATTGATGATGAACACAGCGCTAAAATTATTGAAAACGCCGATTGTGAAATAACTACTTTTGGAATAGAAAAAGAATGTGATTTAAGAGCGGTAAATATCGAATATTTTATGGATAAAGTTGATTTTGATGTTGAAATTAAAAATAAATTTTATAAATTTGAGCTTAATATTCCTGGAAGATTTAGTGTATATAACGCTTTAGGAGCTATAGGAGCGGCAATTAAAAGCGGTGTTTCTATTGAAGATATTCAAAAGGGTGTTTCTATGATTAGAGGTGTTCCTGGAAGGATACAGAATATTAAAAATGATAAAGGCTTTAATGTTATAATTGACTATGCTCACACTCCTGATGGATTGGAAAATATTATCAGCGCTGTACGAGAGTTTACAAAAGGCAAAGTTATTACTGTATTTGGCTGCGGCGGAGATAGAGATAGAAAAAAACGTCCTATTATGGGAGAAATTTCGGCTAGGCTTTCGGATTTTTTGGTTTTAACGTCGGATAACCCTCGTTCTGAAGAACCTAATTCTGTTATTATTGCTGGAAAAGGTCACGAGGATTATGAAATTTTTGCTGACAGAACTATACATTTTGATGATTTGGAAGTTGCTAAAGAGGCGTTGGAGGAGTTGTAGTTATGAAATCTTTATCTTTTAAAGAGGTTGTGAGCGCTGTTGGAGGAAAACTTTTAAACGGTGATGAAAAAGAGGTTGTTTTTAATATTTCTACAGATTCAAGAAGTGTTTTGAAGGGGGATTTATTTATCCCACTAAAAGGGGATAACTTTGATGGTCATAATTTTATTAAAACGGCTTTTGAAAAAGGCGCTGTTTGTTCTTTGTCTGAAATTGAATTAGATTTTGGCAAACCATATATAAAAGTTGAAAATACTAAAAAGGCTTTGGCTGATTTAGCTGAATATTACAGAGGTCTTTTTTATATTAAAGTTGTTGCCGTTACAGGAAGTGTTGGAAAGACAACTACAAAAGATATTATTTACTCAGTTTTAAAACAAAAATTTGATACCGTTAAAACAGAAGGGAATTTTAATAATGAAATAGGTGTTCCTCTGACAATTTTTAAAATTGAAGAAACTACAGAAGCTGTGGTTTTGGAGATGGGAATGAATCATTTTAATGAAATCCATCGTCTTTCTAAAATAGGAAAACCAAATGCTGCCGTAATTACAAATGTAGGTTATTCTCATATTGAAAATTTGGGAAGCAGAAATGGAATTTTAAAAGCGAAATGTGAGATTTTTGATTTTTTAGAAAAAGGCGGATTGAAAATCTTAAATGGTAATGATGAAATGCTTTCAACTCTTAAAAAAACGGAAGAAAACACTTGTTTTTATGGAATTGAGTCACCTGATAATGATTTTTACGCTGATGAAATTGTTGAAAATGGACTTAATGATATAAATTGCCGAATACATAAAGGAAAAGAATCTTTTTCTGTAAATATAAAAGTGCCTGGAAAACATATGGTGCTTAACGCTCTTTCAGCGGCAGCGGTTGGAGATTACTTTGGTCTTGATTTTCAGCAAATTAAAGCGGGTATTGAAAGTTTTGAGTTGACAAAAATGAGAATGGATATTATTAAAACTAATAATTTTACTGTTATTAATGATGTTTATAACGCTAATCCCGTTTCTATGAAAGCTGGTATTGATGTTTTGGCTCGTTCAGCTGCAAGAAAGGTTTGTATTTTGGGGGATATGTTCGAACTTGGGGATTTTGCTCCTGAACTTCATTTTGAGGTGGGGGAGTATGCGTATTTAAAAAATATTGACGTAATAGTATGTATAGGAGAATTATCAAAAAATATTTATGAGGGCGCTTTGAAAAACGCAGATTGTGATGAAGACAGATTGAAAAATATTTATTACTTTAAAACGCAAAATGAATTTTTTGATGAAATTGAAAATATTCTTAAATACAAAGATACTATTCTTGTTAAAGCTTCACGAGGAATGAAATTTGAAAAAACTGTTGAAAAAATTATGAGGTGAAATGAACTATGGATTTTGACGTTACATCCGCTGTATATGCTGTTTTGATTGCTTTTGTTATTAATATTATCTTATGTCCGATAGTTATACCAATACTTACAAAAATTAAATTCGGACAGAATGTTCGTGATGACGGACCTCAGTCGCATCTTGTTAAAGCCGGTACTCCCACTATGGGAGGAATTATGATACTTATAAGTATGCTTATTGCTTCTATTTTCTTTTTAAAAGACAATATGGACGCTGTTATGGTTATTTTTGTAACGGTGGGTTATGGAATTATCGGTTTTATAGATGATTATATAAAGGTTGTAAAAAAACGTTCTTTGGGATTTAAAGCATACCAAAAACTTATTTGTCAGCTTATTGTAACAGGCGTATTTTTGTATTATATATATAATCATACTAATATCGGAACGGAAATATATATTCCTTTTACAGCTGGATTGACTATTGAACTTGGCTGGCTTTATATTCCATTCTTTTTCTTTGTTATGGTGGGAACTGTAAATAGTGTAAATCTTACTGATGGTCTTGACGGACTGGCTTCGGGTGTTACAGTTTTAGTTACTGTGTTTTTTATGTTTGCCGCAAAAGCGATGCATAGTGGCATTTTACCAGTGGCAGGTGCCGCCGCGGGGGCTTTGATGGGATTTTTGTTATTTAACGCTTATCCAGCTAAAGTGTTTATGGGAGATACGGGGTCTTTGGCGCTTGGCGGATTTATAGCGAGTATGGCTGTTTTGATGAAAATGCCTATAGTTCTTATTATTGTTGGTTTTGTTTATGTTATGGAGTCTTTGTCAGTTATTATTCAAGTTGTATATTTCAAAGCTACACACGGAAAACGCATATTCAAAATGGCTCCGATTCATCACCATTTTGAACAATGCGGCTGGAAAGAAACAAAAGTGGTTACTTTGTTTTATGTTATTACGGCGATTTGTTGTCTTACGGGTTTTTTGGCTACAAAAAACTTTTTTTAGGGAGGATTTTTAATGAACTTTAAAGAAAAAAAGGTGCTGGTGGCAGGGGTCGCCAGAAGCGGTGTTTCGGCAGCGGTGACGCTTAAAAAGCTTGGGGCTGTGGTTACTGTTTCAGATTCAAAAACAGAAAATGAAATTAAAGATTATGTGAAAATACTTAAAGATAATGATATTGAATTGTATCTTGGAAAAAATCCCGAAGATATTGTTTTAGAACAGGAATTGCTTATTTTAAGCCCAGGAATTCCTTGCGATTTGCCTTTTATTTTGGAGGCTGAAAACAACGATATTCCTGTTTGGAGTGAGGTTGAGCTTGGTTATAGACTTTCTCCCTGTTCTGTTATAGCGATTACGGGAACTAACGGAAAAACTACAACAACTTCTCTTGTTGGGGAAATTTTTAAAAATTATGCTGAAAATACAGCAATTGTCGGAAATATCGGCATTCCTTTTACGGAAAGAGTTTTGGAGCTTGATGAGAAAAGCTTTGTTGTAGCTGAAATCAGCAGTTTTCAGCTTGAGAAAGTTGTTGATTTTAAACCAAAGGTTTCGGCTGTTTTGAATATTACTCCTGACCATTTGAACAGACATAAAACTCTTGAAAATTATATTTCCGCTAAAATGAGAATTTTTGAAAATCAAGATGAAACAGATTTTCTTATTTTAAATTATGATGATTTGACTTGCAGAAAAATGAAAGATTCGGCTAAATGTAATGTTTTATACTTTGCTAAAACAGATTCTTTGGAAAAACTATCACTTTCGGAAGGTGTTTATTTTGACGGAATGAGTATTTTTGTTAAGTTTGGAAAGTATGACCAAAAGGTTATTGATATTTCGGAACTTAAAATTCTTGGGCTGCATAATGTTGAAAATGCTATGGCAGCTGTAGGAATAAGCCTTGTTGGAGGAGTTCCTATTGATATTATAACTGAAACGTTAAAAAATTTTGAGGCTGTTGAACATAGAATTGAGTATGTTACTACAATTAATGAAGTTGAGTTTTATAATGATTCAAAAGGAACTAATCCTGATGCCGCTATTAAAGCGATTAAGGCAATGAAAAGACCTATTTGTCTGATTGGCGGCGGATATGATAAAAAATCTGATTTTGACGAGTGGGTTAAGACTTTTGAAGGAAAAGTTAAGTATTTAGCTGTTATTGGAGAAGTTACAGATAAAATTATATATACCGCCGAAAAATACGGTTTTAAAAACTATGAAAGGGCAGACTCTCTTGAAGCCGCTGTTAGAATGTGTTTTAAAAACGCCGAAAAGGGCGATTGTGTTTTGCTTTCACCGGCTTGCGCAAGCTGGGATATGTTTGAGAGTTATGAACAACGCGGAAAGTTATTTAAACAAGTTGCTATTAATTTGGGTAGGTGATTTTGATGCCGCAATCCGCCGGTAAATTTGAAAGAGAAGAAACCAAAATTCTTATATCTCCTGTTGACTATGCTGTTTTAATTTCAACGATTTTACTTGTTTTGTTTGGTGTAATTATGGTTTTTAGCGCAAGTTATTATACAGCAGGAAATAGTGTTAAAAGTAACTATGATATTTATTTTTATTTTAAAAAGCAAGGACTTTGGGCGGCTATTGGATTTGTTGTTATGTATTTTATAAGTAATTTGAATTATAATAAATTGAAAAAACTTACTTTTCCTTTTTACATAGTCTGTAATATTCTTCTTGTTTTGGTTCTTTTTATGGGAAAAGAGGCAGGTGGAGCGAAAAGATGGCTTCAATTTGGCCCGATTGGATTTCAGCCTTCAGAGATTACTAAGATTGCGTTGATTTTATATCTTGCCAATTTTATTTCTAACCATAAGAAAATATTGAACCATTGGGGCGGTTTTTTTGCCTGTATGTGTATAATCGCTTTGCCGACGGGACTTGTGGCTATAGAAAATATGAGTACCGCGGTGATTATTGTAACTATTGGTATGTCGGTAGTATTTGTTGCAAGTCCGAGGATTATCTATTTTATTGTCGGTATTATAGGCGCTGGAGCTGCTGGAACCGGAATGCTTTTTTTTGGAGAATCTTTTAGAATGGGTCGTGTTGAGGCTTGGCTTGACCCGTTTTCTGACCCTCTCGAAAAAGGATTTCAGACAATTCAGTCTTTGTACGCAATAGCGTCTGGAGGACTTTTTGGTCTTGGTCTTGGTCAGAGCCGTCAGAAGTTAGGGTATATACCAGAGGGACATAACGATATTATCTTTGCTATTATTTGTGAGGAACTTGGACTTTTTGGCGCTATAATACTTATATTTCTGTTTATTATTCTTATATGGCGGGGGCTTAATATAGCAATGAACTCAGTGGATATGTTTGGATGTCTTATAGCCTCGGGAATAGTTGTAATGATTGCTATTCACGTCATTTTAAATATCGCTGTTGTTACCAATACTATACCTAATACAGGTATTCCGCTGCCTTTTATTAGTTATGGAGGAACTTCGCTTGTTTTTATGATGGGGGCTGTGGGAATGCTTTTAAATATATCAAGATATTCTAAGATTGTTACTAGAAGATGATATTTTGTGAAATTATTATTGATGAATATTTTAAATATTAATAAAAAGCGCAAAATATAAAAGGGCGTTGAAACAGGGAATTTCAACGCACCTTTTTATGTACAGAGGCGGCGCAGTGAAATTTGTAAGCAACCGCCGCCTCGCACGGTGAGCAGGATACTAAAAAGAGCAGCCTCCTACTCAATTTTGAATATTATTAATACCATCTAATTAACGGGAGAGAATTATTTACTCCGTTTGTTACAAGTATTTGATGAAGGTCGACAATTCCATTGTGAAATACCGCCGCACAGGAGCATAAATACATTTCCCACATTCTTATAAACTCTTTATCGAACATTTCAGAAATTTTTGAGAGATTATTATGAAAATTCTTGTTCCAGCAAAGAAGTGTTTTTGTATAGTGATTTCTTAAATTTTCAACATCTAAAGTGTGAAAATTGTATTCGGCAAGCAATGTTTCTATTTCTCTTAAACTTGGGATTGTTCCGCCGGGGAAAATATATTTTTTTATCCAAGGGTCGCCGTCAAATTCTTTTAACGCGCTTATATAGTGAAGAAGGAAAACTCCGCCTGGCACTAAAATTTTTTTTACACACTCAATAAATTTGCCATAATTTTTTCTGCCTACGTGTTCAAGCATTCCTATGCTTACAACTCTGTCGAATTTTTTGTTTAAAGACGGTAAATCACGATAATCCATAAGTTCGACACTGAGATAATTCTCAAGATTTTCTTCGCTTATTTTTTCTTTAAATTCTTTATATTGCTCTTTGCTTAGAGTTATTCCTGTTCCTTTGACTTTATATTTTTTTGCTGCTGTTATAAGAAGATGTCCCCAGCCGCAGCCTATGTCTAAAAGTTTCATATTTTCTTTTAGCCGTAGTTTTTTTAGTGTATAATTTATTTTGTTAAGCTGAGCGTCATATAGTGAGTCATTTTCATTTTTGAAATATCCGCAGGAATAACTCATTGTTTCATCAAGCCAAAGCTTATAAAAATCATTTCCTATATCATAATGAGAGGAAACTTCTTTTTGCTGATTTTTTTTTGAAACCGGCGGAAATAATAATCTTTTTAAAAGACTTGGGTTTGTTGAGAATTTTTCACGCTGGCTTAAAAAATTGTCTAAAGCGGTATATAAATCGCCCTCAATTTCTAAATCGCCTCTCATATATGCTTCGCCAAGTGCTAGAGACGTGCTTTTTGTCAGTTCAAGCATTGATATTGGCTTTTTAAATTCTACTATAAATGTTGGAGGGCCTGAACCTATTAAATGTTCTTTACCGTTTAATTTCAATAAAAAAGGAGATTCCTCAAATTTTTGGAGAAATTTTAACATTAAATTGTCTGTTGTTTCCATTTTTGCGACGTCCTTTCGTATTTGACCTGTTTTTACTATTATAGCAATTGGCAAAATTTTTAGTGCGAACCAATAAAAAAATCGTTTAATATATCAAATTTTTTAAGATTTTATTGTTTATTTTTTTATTGGTTCGCTATAAATTATAATATACAAAAAAAAGTTGCAAAAAAACTATATTTTTTGTATAATTAAAAAGAATGGTGTATTTTTATAATTTGTACATTTTACATTCAGATACTTTTTATTTATTGATAATTTTAACCTTATTTTATAAAAATTATTCATATTTTGTTTTGGTTCTTATATTTTTATATAGAATTTATTTTATTATGAACAGGAGGATTAATAAATGAATAAAAATTTTGACTACTCTTTAGTTGATAATGTTTTGGAAGAATACGAATATAAGCAAAGCGCTATTATTGCTATATTACAGTCCTTGCAGGAACATTATCATTATTTGCCAAAAGAGATTTTTCCACGTATAGCTGAAAAGCTTGGCGTTAGTGAGGCAAGAATTTACAGTGTTGCGACTTTTTATGAAAATTTTTCACTTGAACCAAAAGGGAAATATATTATTAAGGTTTGTGACGGAACTGCTTGTCATGTGAGAAAATCTATACCTATTCTTGAAAAGCTTAGAGAAGAACTCGAACTTTCGGATAATAAGGTTACAACTGATGACCTTATGTTTACTGTTGAAACGGTTTCTTGTCTTGGTGCTTGCGGACTTGCTCCAGCGCTGACAGTCAATGATAAGGTTCATCCTGCTATGACGCCTGAAAAAGCGTCTGAACTTATTAAAGAGTTGAAGGAGGCGGAGTAATTATGCTTAAATCAAGAGAAGATTTACGAAATTTAAGAAATGTGTATCAGAATTCCGCAAAAACAGAAAAGAAGAAAATTCTTGTGTGCGCGGGAACAGGCTGTGTTGCCGGAGGCTCCCTTGATATTTATCAAAGATTTATTGATATTATGCAAGAAAAAGGAATTAACTGTTCTGTTGAACTTAAGAAAGAACCTCACGATGATTCTATTGGAGTGAAAAGAAGCGGCTGCCATGGTTTTTGTGAAATGGGTCCTCTTGTTAGAATTGAGCCTAATGGATATTTGTATACAAAAGTTAAAATTGATGATTGTGAGGAAATTATTGAAAAAACAATAATAGGCGACGAGATAATTGAACGGCTTGCTTATAAAAAAGACGGAAAGGTTTATAAGGTTCAAGAAGAAATTCCTTTTTATGAAAAACAGACAAGAATTGTTCTTGAGCATTGTGGACATATTGACGCGACATCTATTGAGGAGTATTTATCAATTGGAGGTTATTCAGCATTTGAAAAGGCTCTTTTTGATATGTCACAGGATGATATAATAAAAGAAGTGGAAGAATCTAATCTTCGCGGACGAGGGGGCGGAGGATATCCCGCTGGAAGAAAATGGGCACAGGTTAAACGCCAGAATACTGATATTAAATATGTTGTATGTAATGGCGATGAGGGTGACCCAGGCGCTTTTATGGATAGAAGCATTATGGAAGGTGATCCTCACAGAATGCTTGAGGGTATGATGATTGCTGGAATTGCTGCGGGAGCTTGCGAAGGATACATATATGTAAGAGCAGAATATCCTATGGCTGTAAATCGTCTTAAAAACGCTATTGAACAGGCAGAGGCTTATGGTCTTCTTGGCGATAATATATTGGGTACTGACTTTAGCTTTAAGTTTCATATTAATAGAGGCGCCGGCGCTTTTGTATGTGGAGAGGGAAGCGCGTTGACTGCTTCTATTGAGGGCAGAAGAGGTATGCCAAGAGTTAAACCTCCTCGTACTGTTGAAAAAGGTCTTTTTGAGAAACCTACTGTTTTGAATAATGTTGAAACATATGCCAATGTTCCTGAGATTATTATAAAAGGTTCGGATTGGTATAAAGGAATAGGTCCTGAGAATAGTCCGGGAACAAAAGCTTTTGCTCTTACGGGAAATATTCAGAATACTGGTCTTATTGAAGTTCCTATGGGTACTACTTTAAGAGAAATTATTTTTGATATCGGCGGCGGTATGAAAGATGGGGCTGAATTTAAAGCGGTTCAGATTGGCGGACCTTCTGGAGGTTGTCTTGTTACTTCTGACCTTGATTTGCCTTTGGATTTTGACTCGCTTAAAAAAGTTGGAGCTATGATTGGTTCTGGCGGTCTTGTTGTTATGGATAATAACACTTGTATGGTAGAAGTCGCTCGTTTCTTTATGAATTTTACTCAGAATGAATCATGCGGCAAATGTGTTCCTTGCCGTGAGGGTACTAAACGTATGCTTGAAATTCTTGAAAGAATTGTTGCGGGGCAGGGAAAAGACGGTGACATTGAACTTCTTCTTGAACTTGCTGATACAATAAGTTCAACCGCTTTATGTGGTCTTGGAAAAACTGCCGCTTCGCCGGTTGTTAGTACAATTAAAAGTTTTAGGGAAGAATATGAAGCGCATATTTACGATAAAAAATGTCCTGCCGGAAATTGTAAGAAACTTGTTACTTATGCTATTGACCCAGATATTTGTAAGGGTTGTTCAAAATGTTCAAGAATTTGTCCTGTAGGAGCAATATCCGGTCAGATTAAAGAACCTTTTGTTATTGACAGCGCTAAGTGTATTAAGTGTGGTGCTTGTAAAGAAGCCTGCAATTTTAAAGCTATAAGGGAGGTTTAATGATGAGCGACAATTTTATGATTATAGATAATATTCCTGTTGAAATAAACGGTGAAAAAAATATTCTTGAACTTATAAGAAAAGCCGGAATAGATTTGCCTACATTTTGTTATTATTCCGAACTTTCTGTTTATGGTGCTTGCCGTATGTGTATGGTTGAAAATAAATGGGGCGGTATGGAGGCTTCCTGCTCAACTCCGCCTAAAGCGGGTATGGAGATTTATACAAATACTCCTAAGCTTAGAAAATATAGAAAGATGATTTTGGAACTTTTGCTCGCCGACCATTGCCGTGACTGTACTACTTGTGCTAAAAACGGAAACTGTAAACTTCAAGAGCTTGCCAGCAGATTTGGTATTACCAATATAAGATTTCCTAATACAGCTACAGAACCAGATATTGATAATTCTTCTTTATGTATTACTCGTGACGCTAACAAATGTATTCTTTGTGGTGACTGCGTTCGTGTATGCAATGAGGTTCAGAATGTGGGAGCTATTGACTTTGCTTTCAGAGGTTCAAAAATGAAAGTATGTACGGCTTTTGATAAACCTATAGCTGATTCTCCTTGTGTTGGCTGCGGTCAGTGCGCCTCAGTCTGTCCTACGGGGGCTATAGTTATTAAAAATGACAGTCAAAGACTTTGGAAGGATTTGAGCAAGAAAGACGTTAAGGTTATCGCTCAGATTGCGCCTGCTGTTCGTACTGCTGTGGCTAAAGAATTTGGCTGTGATGAGCAAAATGTTATGGGAAAAATTATTGCTTCTTTAAGACGTATGGGTTTTGATGAGATTTATGATACTTCAACAGGCGCTGACCTTACAGTTTTGGAGGAGGCAAACGAATTTTTGACAAGGATGTCTAAAAATGAAAATATTCCTTTGTTTACTTCTTGCTGTCCTGCTTGGGTAAATTATGTTGAAAAAAATTATCCTGAACTTTTACCAAATGTTTCAACTTGCCGTTCACCTATGCAGATGTTTTCTTCCGTAATTAAGGAAGAAAATAAAAATTCAAGGAGAAAGGTTGTTAATGTTGCTATTATGCCTTGTACAGCCAAGAAATTTGAGGCGGCAAGAGAAGAATTTATTGTTGATGGCGTTCCTATGACTGATTATGTAATTACAACACAGGAACTTATTCAGATGATAAGAGAATCGGGTATAGTATTTTCAGAGATTGAGCCTGAGGCTGTTGGTATGCCTTTTGAAACATATACAGGCGCGGGTGTTATATTTGGAGTTACTGGTGGAGTTACTGAGGCTGTTATAAGAAGAATTTCTAATGATAAATCTTTATCCGCTCTTCGTACTCTTGCTTTTAATGGTGTTAGAGGTATGCAAGGCGTTAAAGAACTTACTATCAAATATAATGATAAGGATGTTAAAATTGCTGTTGTGAGTGGTCTTAAAAATGCTGACGACTTAATTCAAAAAATTAAAAATGGAGAACATTATGACCTTGTCGAGGTTATGGCTTGTCCAGGCGGTTGTGTTTGCGGAGCAGGTCAGCCTTTTGCGAGTGTTGATGAAAAAATTAAACGTGGAGAAAGACTTTATAATCAGGACAGACTCTGCACAATTAAGAGAAGTGAGGAAAACCCTGTTACAATGCGTCTTTATGACGGTTTATTGAAGGGAAAAGTTCATGAATTGCTTCACGTTGAGTACGGAAAGGAGAAATAATTATGATTAAATTATACACTTGTGTTGGAAGTGCTTGTCATTTGAAAGGCTCTTATAACGTTATAAATACTTTTCAGCAAATGATTGAGGAAAATAAACTTAATGATAAGGTTGAGGTTTGCGGAAGCTTTTGTCTTGGTCATTGTTCGGAAGATGTTTCTGTTAAGGTTGACGATGATTATTTTGCTGTTAAACCTGAAATGGCAAGAGAATTTTTTGAAAAAAATGTTATGTCAAGAATTTGATTTCGTTTTGTTTTAATATGTTTTTTCGTTGTTTTTTATAAAAGCAAATATTTTTAGTAATATAATGTGAGTTCGATGAAATTTTATAATTAATGGAACCTTTTTCTATCGCAAAGGCTGGTCGCAAAGCTGCGCTTTGCTGCTCGCCTATGCAGCCTAGGATTCCAAACCTCCAAAAATGCTCTTGAAGCGTTAAAAACCTTGAGGTTTCACCTCAAACTCCATCCGCTTTTTGAAAAAGCGGGGCAAAAACTTTTATGTGAAATTACGTTTCGCTGAATTTCACCGAAAATTTTTGTCGAACTCACGTTAATATAAATATATCTAAAGAAGTTTATTGAAGACTGTGTAAATATCTGAACTGATGTGTAATAAAATTATCGGTTTGGAGATTTACGCAGTTATTTTTATAAGATTTAAAAATGACTTAACTTAACGTGAGTTCGATGAAAATTTATATTATTGGAACCTTTTTCTTTCGCAAAAAGG
>CAOJPS010000032.1 GCA_948441255.1 uncultured Eubacteriaceae bacterium
ACCTTTTTGCGAAAGAAAAAGGTTCCAATAATATAAAATTTCATCGAACTCACGTCTTTTTAAGTGATTTGACTATATATAAAAAAAGAAACGCCGATTATATACTAAAAATCAGCGTTTCTCAAAACTACATAAATTTGACTTTGTATAAATTCAACTACAAATCTTGTTTCGCGAGTTTCATAGCCTCTTTCCAAGTATCTCTCATATTCCTTATAAGGTCCGTAGCTTCTGTAAGCATCGAAATATCCTTTCTTATATTAGCGCTTACAAGACGTCTGTAAATATAATCATATAAAGCGTCAAGCTGCTGAGATATCTCATACTCTGGTTTGAGTGTAATCTGAAACTCTCTTATTATATCCTGAACTCTCTGAATAAGCTGGTTGGCTTTTATATAGTCTTTATCTTCAAGAGCAGCCATAGCCTGGTTGCAAAATTTCAAAGCTCCATTATAAAGCATAAGAGTCAATTCCTCCGGCGTAGCGGTATTAATGGAATTGGTTTTATATTTGGCATATGGATTATTAACTGCCATGACAACCTCCTTAATTATAAAAATCGATTTATAATTTTATCGTTTTTCGTCAAGTAAAATTCCGGAAAGTTCTTGAAGTTTAGCAAAAAAATCCAGACTTTCTTCAGATGGAACTTCTTTTATAACCTTTCCATCAGAATCCTTAATAGTAATCATAACCTGTTTAGTAGCCTCGTGAATGGAATAAGAGAACTGTTTGTTGGTCGACTTTCTAAGCCTTTCATTAGCAAGCCTAACAGCGTTTTCCATATCCTCTTTATAATTTCCCTTATAAACTGCTTTGCTATCTTCCTGGACCTTACCATTTTTCTGTTGTTGTTTTTGCTCGGTAACATCTGTTTTCAACTCAGCGGCATTAGTTTTAACTTTTTCTTCAGAAACCTTTATATCAGCGGTTTTACCCACACTGCCATAATCAGCTGAAAAACTTTTTTGAACATTATTACTTTTTGAAATATTAAGACTATCAAAATCCATTTTAATAGACCCCCCTTATAAAACTTATAAATCCAAATTTTAAGAACAAAATAACATAAGCAAGCAGCTTTGTTACTATCGATATTAGGCGGATTCCAACAAGCCGGACGCACAACGTTTTCAATAAACCCGCAATTAAATTCACCAACCACCGCTAAAATCTAATTGCTGCTGTCAAATCTCCCGTAGCTTTCCCCGGAAAAGAACTCACCGTATCCTCTGCTCACCTGCTTGGATACCTTTAAATTACGAATATTATCTTTAATGAGCCTCAAAAGCTTGTTCATAATCACCTTGTTTTTTTCATCAATGGCGATAATCTGACGGACAAGCTCCTTGATTTCGTTTTCAGTTTTTTCAACATCCTTGTAAAAAAAACTTTTTTTATCCTCATCGGAAATAATATATTCGTCAATCTGTTCTTCCAGATTTCTGCATTTTTCAAACAAGACTTCTCTTTTCTGAAAAAAGTTATGAAATCTCTCAACATCTTCCTCAACAACATCAAACTTTCTTTCTCTTGTCATTTTAAGAATGGTTTCAAGGCAATCTCTTTTTTGTCTAAAAAGTTCCAAAAGCTTTTTCCTGTCGTCACTGTTCATAAACATCAAATCTCCCAAAGTCAAATTATAGTTAATTACAAAGTCTTAATCGCAAAACATCAAAAGAATTCTTTAGGAAACACCGCACAAAGGATATTAAAAATAATTTTTTAATTTGTCGGTATTTCCTTTATACATAAAATTTTGTCAAAGCCTGTTTGTTTATTCTTTCATTGTTTCAATCCAAAAATATTATCCAAGCATTGACAAAAGCGAATCCATCTGACTGTTTGAATTAAGAATAGAAGATTCCATCATTGAGAACATAGAATAATATTTATTTTCTTTTGCCACAAGTCTTTCTTTTTCAAGACTTATTCTTTCATTAATCTCTTTAATCTGCTTGCTAAGAGTATTTTCGTTGGCAGAAGAAGTACCAGCGATACCAGCTTTTTCACGAAGAGAACCATCTATGCCTATAGCCGATTTAACAATTTCGTCAAGCTTATCGGCAATACCTTTTCCCGTTGTGCCTGAGCCTGTAAAAATAGATTGGATATCGTCAAGATTATTAGAAATAGCCTCTTTGAGTTTATCCTCGTCAATAACAAGCTTTCCGTTATCCAAGTAATCCGAAGATGTTGTTATACCAAAATTATACAACGAAATTTTACTTCCGTCAACTTTTGTAACAGAAGAGTATAAAACTGACCTCATTTTAGAAAGAATACCTGTAACTGTGCTGTCCCTATACACAAGACCTGTTTTAGCTTTTTCTTCCCAGAGCTTAATCTCGTCGTCATCCATCTCTTTCTTTTCCTGGTCGGTAAGAGGTTCATAGTGACTGTAGTCATCGCTTTTCGCTCTGTTTTCTTTAACCTGCTTATTAAGGTCACCAATAAGGGTGTTATACTCCTCAACAAATTTGGAAATATTCTCATAAATAGCGTCAACATCAGTTTCATTTCCAAGTGTAATAGTTTCATCGGCCTCTGTCACTTTATTCAAAGTAATATTCATACCGTCAAGATCAATAGTATTAGATGTACGGGTTGTTCTAACTCCGTCAATAGTCAAAACAGCGTCTTGAGCTTTTTGCGTATGCTGTTTAACTGTCTTTCCGTCAACAACAGCCTCATCGGCAATCTCTCCGCTGGCGTCAACAGAAAATCCCATAGAATCCAGCACACTTTTTGTAGAAGCGTCTGTACCAAATTTAATCTCATTAACAGCGCCAGAGTCAGACGACGCAATAGTAAACTTCTGATTTGTGGTATTATAGCTAACAGTAACACCAGCGTCGCTGGAGTTAATATTCTGCATAAATGTAGCAAGATTAGTATCCTTTGTAAATGAAACAGCAGTTCCATTTATAGTAATAGAAGCTTCTCCATTAGCGTCCCAAATAGAATCGTCAAAAATATCCTCAAGAGAAGTTGTTTTGCCCGCTGTATTAGAGCCTGACTTAATACCAAAATAATTTTTAAGGTCATTAGTTGTTTTCAATGTCACATTGTCCATAATACCAGACAATCCGCCGGAAACATTTGAAATTTCAATATCTTTTTCAGTTGACTTAGAAGAAATAACCAAATTGCCGTCTTTATTAACAGAAGCGGAAATCTGTTCGCTAAGCTTTTTGCCCTTAGAATCTTTCATACCCGCAACAGCGTTGTTAATCTTAGCGGCAATAGTATCTCCTTTAGTATTAGCGTCAATAGTAACAATATATTCCAAACCATCTTCAGCTTTAATTTTAAAAGAGCCCTCAGCGTTTTTAAAATCTTCCGCTTTTCCAGAAGATGTGTAAATACTGTCAGAACTTGTTCCGGAAGCGCTCATACTTACACTATGACCCAAAATCGTATTAACGGAAAATTTTCCGTCAGAAGCAAAAGATACGCTCACTTTGCTCTTTCCGTCCTCTTTTCCAAAGAGAGAATCCAATTTATCATTAAAAAAGTTTTCAAGCTTTTCTGTATCCGAAGAACCCGCGGCGGCGTCAAAATCAGCTTTTGTAAGAGTAATTTTCTTAGCCTTTCCATCAAGAGCGACATTAATCTCAATATCTTCACCCTTGTTAAGTTTAGCCAATATACCGCTCATATCAGCCTCGCCCTCAAATTTCTTTCCCTTTGAAACAGAACCAACATAAGTATCGCTCTGAGCGAGCTGTTCAACAGAAATCTCATATTTCTGAGAAGAAGTTGACCTATTTATCGTAATAGCTTCCGACTCTCCGCCTTTAGAGGACTTAACAGAATTTTTAAAGCTAGAGAAAGCCAGAGAATATTTAAGATTTGTACTTGAACTTGCTGTGCCAAACCATTTATTCTGAAAATCCTGAAGTTTAGTAATAATACCTCTGTAAGCTTCCTGCTGCCAAGTTTTCCACTGAATATTTCTCTGATATCTGTAAAGTTTAGCACTTTCAGCGTGCATAAGCTTCTCAACCATAGAGTCAGTATCAATACCCGAACCAGAAAGCCCTGTAATACGTGTAGTATTTGTATACATAACAATTCCTCCTTATAAAAATACTATGAACAAATAAGCTTTAACGAAACAACAAAAGAATAAACAGATAAGCTTTAAAAATTTAACACATTAAAAAATCTTTTTATGTTTGCGCCAAACATTTACGTATTGCTAATAATACAATTAATAATATTTTATCACACCAAAAAAGCATTATAAATTTAAGCATACACCTTACACTAAATATATCGGTAGTAACTCAAAAAATCTTAACAAAAAATTTAAGTCCGCGAAAAAAAACTCAAAAAATATCTCCATATATGTTAATTTAAATAAAAACCTTGGGCTCTGCCCCATATATAAAAACCCCTTGGGCTTTCAGCCCAAACCCGACTTCTTGTTCAGTGTTTTTGGCTTCGCCAAAAATCGGCTTACGCCGACCGCATTTCTTTGCGGCACTACTTGAAAGAAAGAAGCAAAGAACTTTTGAGCGAAACTACGTTTCGCAGAAGAAAATATCAAAATTACACAGCAAAAACGACAGTTTTTGCTTATTAAAGTTTTTGTCAAACTTTTATGTGAAACTGCGTTTCACTGTTTAAAAAACAGCGGCGAAACCGCAGACGCCATTTTTTTGAATTATGCGGTGTTTCTTTAGCAAAGCGAATGCTTTGCGTTATGGGTCAAGGGACTTGTCCCTTGCAGGGTGTGGGACAGCGTCCCACGGTTTTAATGTTTTAGCACGGTTTTAATATTTTACGGTTTTAATGCCTTAATCATATTAACATTGCTTTCAAGCACCGTAAAATTGTTTTTGGAATAGAAGTCAAAAGCCCTTCTGTTTCTGTCGGTAGCAATCTCAATAACCTCAACGCGCTTTTGTGAAAGATATTTTTGAACTTCCATAAGTAAATTTGTTCCAAACCCCTGGCCTTGATAGCCTATGCCTATAAAAAACTCAAAAACTCTATATTTTTTGACTTTAAAATAATCCGAAACCACCCCAAGGCAGGCCCCAATAATTATTCCGTTTTTCTCAAAAACAAACCCAATAAATTTAGGTGTGTTAAAAATATCATCAAAATACTCAAAAACAGAATTATATTCAAGCCATATATAATTAAAAGGCTCATTTTTATAAATATCAAAAAAAATCTTTGAACATATTTTCAAATGCCTTTTATCAAATAACCTAAGCATTTTCAGAAAGAACCCTGTCAAAAACGCCGCTCCATTCCTCATAAAGAGGCGCTATCTCATATTCTATAATATCCGCCACCAGATTAAAATCTCCGTTTTCCATACCGTCAACCATATCCGACACAAATTCAGAAACAACACTATCGTCAATTTCTATTCCCGTAATAGAAGAAGTATGCTTAACAATCTGAAGGACCGCGGAGAAACCGTCAGAAATCTGAGCAATAACCTCAATACCTTCTTTTTTTCTTATATTTGGGCAAACATCGTCAATCTTTGCGATAACCCTTTCCATATACTCAATACATTCCTCAATCATATCCAATTTTTCTTTAATAAATTCGTCAGCCATTTTCTGTTTCCTCCCTCAAATTTTTAAGCGACTCAAGCGTCGCCTCAAACTCCAAAAGCCAGCCTTTTCTCGTAAGAGCAGCCTCCACAACAGGATTATCGTCATACTCTTTTCTAACCTTTTCCAATAGCTTGTTCGCCTGTGTAATATTATCGGCAAGACACAAAAGCATTTCAATTTTTCTTTTTGCCTTATCAATTTTTTTGTCATATTCATCAAGCTGTCTCTCAATTTTAATAATACCTTTAATATTAGAGCTAAACCTAACAGATTTAATATATTTGTCAAAAAGTTCTTTTTCTTCTCTCACAATTTTCAAAATACTTTCAACCTCATCAAACTGAGAATAAAAGTCATTTCTGATAATAATTTTTTCTTCGTCAGTAAAAATAGTACCTTTCGCAAAAAATTCCGAAAGAACATTATCCACCGAAGCGTCCGAGCAATATTTGTCAATAGCCTCTCTAAATGACAAAACCTCTGTATTTTTAATAAGCGCCCCGCCCTCAGTAGCGTCAATAAGCGTAAAAACATTTTTTTTGTTAAAAGCGTAATTTTCAAACCACGTAATATAATACATAAATACGTCATCTGTAAGAACGGTTCCTCCTCCAACGGCAGGCACCTCATATTTTTCCCTGTCAATCTCGTCAGGCGTCTTTTCTTTATGAACAGTGCCTTCAACGTGGCACAAATTATTGGTATACGCAAGGTCCTGCCCAATCAAAATAATATTTTTACATCCCATATTCTCCGCTATGCCAACACAGCTGCAAGCCACCGAACCGCCGTCTAAAAACCTTTTATATTTCTTGCCGTATTTCGACATAATAAATTCTTCAAATTTACTTGAACTTCCAACTAAAAAGATATGCTTTCCCTTATGTGAATCTATAAACTTTTTATTCACTCTCGAATCATATATAAGAGGAATATCATCATAGAACCCCTCTGTCATTCCTTCCTGAGCGGAATCCATAGAAACAATAAAATCAGGCGTGATACCATTTTCAAGAAGCGCCTTAGCCGCCACAAAAACCGATATAATAGGAACTTTTCCCTTAATCTCTTTAAGCAAGTGCATATTTTTTTTAAGCGACGGCCCCGCCGCCACAATAACAGCAGTCTTACCTTTAAAAATATCGTCCATTTGGGAGGCGCAATAAGAGGAAAGCACATTCTCAAAATTAAAATAAGGATTTTTAACCCAAGTTTCTCTGTTATACCACATAGTATCTCTTGTAATACTATTCAGCTCCATCATCTTTCTAACCGTTTCCATAAAAGGAATTAATTTGTCATAATAAGCTTCCTCATACGCTGGTATAATAACCGTTTTGCACCTCATATAAACATTCTGGTCAACAATCTGACGCAAAAATATATCAAGAACTTCCTCATCACCGCACGAAAGTGCATAAACACTTTCGTTCTTAAATATATCCTCGCATAAACCCTCATCAGCTATTTTAGAAAACAAAGCGTTGTCAGGCTCATATATAATCAAAAAATTCTGGTTTGTACATCTCTTAATAATTTCTCTGGCAAAATAGCCAAGCCCAAAGCCAAAAATAATAAAAATAGTATCTTTTTGAAACTCAAGGCCATCAACAAATTTTTCCGCCTCTCTTTCAGGATTATACTTGCTGTGAGCGTAAACGCTTTTTCCGTTTCTGCTTATTTTAAAAGTATATCCTCCATTTTTTCGTTTTTCAAACTCAACACCAGAATAATCTGTTCTTCTAAAAAAAACATTCGCAGGAAGTCTTTCAAAACTTTGTATATTGTTATCGCTGTCCATACTATCCCTCACTTCATCATACCGCTTATTTTAAGCGTTTTTACGAGAATATTGATTTCTTCCTCAAGCGCGAGCAGTTTATCTTTCTCAATCAAAGCAGACTCAACGGCGTCATTATCATCACAAACTCTTTCAGCCGAATATTTGACAAAATTTTTTATGTAAACAGCTAAAGCGTTCATAAGAGGAATTTTTCGCGTTAAAGCCTCAATTTTGCGTTCATATTCTCCAATCTGTCTTTCAATTTTCAAAATTCCCTTAAAATCAGAACTAAACCTCAAAGTTTTAACATATCTGTCAAAAACATTTTTTTCTTCCTCAATAACCATCAAAATATCATCCAATTGAGAAAACTCTCTTTCCAGTTCCAAAAAAACGGCTTTTTTTTCTTCTTCCGAAAAAATGGTTCCCTTTTCAAAAACCCCCGAAATAACTCTGTCCACATCAGAATTGTCACAATATTTGTCAATAGCCTCTCTAAATGAGAGCACCCCTGTATTTCCAATCAAAGCTCCGCCCTCGGTAGCGTCAATAAGCCTTATTTCGTTTCTGTTTATGCTGGCATAATTCTCAAACCATTTTAAATATGACATAAAAACACAGTCTGTTAGCACCGTTCCTCCGCCTATGGCAGGCACTTCAATTTTCTCATAACTAACCTCGTCGGCGTTTTTATAAGTATGCTCTGTACCGTCAACGTGACACTTATAATTTGTATACGCAAGGTCTTGCCCAATAAGAATAATATTACGGCAGCCCATAGTTTTCGCTATATCAGTACAAGTACAGGCAACCGAGCCTCCTATATTGGTAACACAAATATCTTTATTGTATTTCATCATAAGAGCGGCGGCATAATCTTGTCCATTTCCAACAAGAAAAATCTTATTTCCCCTATGAGCGTCAATAAACTCTCTTGATATTTTAGGCTCATAAATAAGAGGAATACCCTCATACATTTCTCCCATACCAAACTGAGCCGAGTCAATAGAAACGATAAAATCAGGAATAATACCATTCTCAATAAGCACTTTAGCCGCCACAAAAACCGATATAATAGGGGCTTTTCCTTTAATTTCTTTAAGCAGGCACATATTTTTCGAAAGAGAAGGCCCAGCGGAAACCACCACAGCGGTTTTTCCCTCAAATATATTTTTAATTTGATAAACAGAATAAGAATTAAGTATATTTTCAGTATTGTCAAAATAATTTTTAGTCCATTCTTCCCAGCCTAAGCAAGATGTGTTTTTAACCATAATACTTTCAGAATATTGTTTTTTTATAATCTCTATAAACAAGGAACTTTCTTTTTCATAAACTTGTCCGTAAGCGTGAGAAATCACCGGAACAAAATTCTCAAAAACTTTCAAATCAGCGAATTTGCCCATAAATATTCCAAAACTCTCCATATCGTCATCAGAGCATACATAAACATTTTTGTTATTAAAAATGTCAGCGCAAAAACCCTCATCAACAACTTTTGAAAAAACAGCGTTATTTGGCTCATAAATAAAAAATCGATTGCGTTTTGAGGAACGTTTCAAAAGTTCTCTCACAAAATAGCCAAGTCCAAAACCAAAAATAATAAAAGACGTATTTTTGCCAAACTCAATTTCCCCAGCAAATTTCTCAGCTTCTTTTATAGGATTATACCTGCTGTGCGCGTAAACATTCTTATTATCTTTATTCAATTTAAAAGTAATATTATTATCTTTGCACCTTTCAAATTCTATTTCAGAATAGTCCCTTCTTGAAAAAAAGACATTTTCTTTTTCCTGACAAAATATATCCGAAGCGCTCAAAAAACCGCCTCCTAAAATTTTTTCATAAGTTCTATAACATACTCAAGCTCCAAATCAGAAATAGCCGGAAACATAGGAATACTAACCTCTCTGGAGTAAAAACTCTCCGCCTTAGGAAAATCTCCCTCACCAAATCCAAAATTGCTTCTGTAATACGGCATAAGATGCAAAGGAATATAATGCACCTGAACCCACACGTTATTATTTCTCATATACTCAAAAAATCTTTTTCTTTGCTCTCCATCGCTAAGCAAAACGGGATAGAGATGAAATGAGTTAATAGAATCCTCATCTTTATATCCTCTGATTACCTTAAACTTTTCCGAGTTTCCAAACTCATTATAATATATATCAGCAATCTCGTTTCTGCGTTTAAGAAATCTATCAGATTTTTTAAGCTGGCTTCTTCCCAAAGCGCATTGTATATCAGTAATTCTATAATTATATCCAAGTTCCCTCATTTCATAATACCAAGGGTCTTTTCCAAACTCAAGCTTTTCAGGGTCTTTGGTAATGCCGTGATTTCTAAAAAGTTTAAGCTTTTCATAAAAATACTCATTATTTGTAAGTATAGCTCCGCCTTCACCAGTAGTAATATGTTTAACCGGGTGAAAAGACACCATAGCCATATCACAGAAATCAACGATACCGTGACCATTTTTTTTAGCGCCGAGAGCGTGAGCGGCATCGTGAATAACCACAATACCCCTATCTTTCAAATCCTTATATACCTTTTCAAGCCAAACGGGATTGCCTCCATAAGAAACAGGCGTAACAACCTTGGTCTTATTAGTAATAACGTCAAAAATATTATTTATATCTATATTATACGAATTTTCATCTATATCACAGAATACGGGAGAAGCTCCCATATACAGTCCTCCGTTAGCCGAGGCCGCAAAAGTTATAGGCGTTGTAATAAACTCGTCGCCATTTTTAATACCAGCGGCGAAATAAGCGCCGTGAAGCGCCGCTGTACCATTAGAAAAAGCGACAGCGTATTTACAGCCGCAATATCTACACAAATCACTCTCAAAGCCGTCAACTTCAGGACCTTGGGTAAGATAGTCTGATTTAAGCGTCTCAACCACGGCGGAAATATCCGAATCATCAATAAATTGCCGTCCATATGAAATATTTTTCATAAAACCATCCTTTGTTTTCCACATTATCCACAAACTTATCCACATTAATTCACATTATCCACAGCCAATTATATAAAACCATTTCTTTTAAGTTCTTCTCTAAGGCTTTCCACACCAAACCACTTTGTGTTGCCTCCAGAAGTATACTCAAAACCCTCCTCAACGTGTTTTCCGTTTTTAATAACATCACTTTTAGAAGAATCCCACCAAACAAAATGCGGCATAATAATAAAATGCTTATCAAACTCAAGAGTAAATCTCGAATCATCTTTTGTAACCATAACCTCGTGAATTTTTTCTCCCTCTCTAACACCCACTTCTTTTAAAGTACAGTCAGGAAGCATCGCTTTAGCAAGGTCAATAATTTTAAAACTAGGAATTTTGGAAATATACGTTTCCCCGCCCACAGACTCATCAAGAGCCTTATAAACAAGCTCAACGCCTTGGTCTAAAGTAATCCAGAATCTTGTCATATTAAAATCGGTAATAGGCATCTCCGTAACCCCCTTATCAATAAGGCTTTTAAAAAACGGAATAACCGACCCCCTGCTTCCGGCAACATTTCCATAGCGCACAACAGAAAATACAGTACCTTTAACTCCCGAATAAGAATTTGCCGAAATAAAAAGCTTATCAGAAACAAGTTTTGTTCCGCCATACAAATTAATAGGGTTCACAGCTTTATCTGTTGATAACGCGACCACTTTTTTAACTCCGCAGTCAAGAGCCGCGTCAATAACATTCTGAGCGCCGTGAATATTGGTTTTAATAGCCTCAAAAGGGTTATACTCGCAGGCCGGCACCTGCTTCATAGCGGCGGCGTGAATAACATAATCCACACCTCTAAATGCCCTGTAAAGGCGTTCCCTATCTCTGACATCTCCTATAAAAAATCTTAAATTATCCAATATCTCCGGCATTTTCACAGATATATCTTTTTTAAGCATATCCTGTTTAAACTCATCTCTTGAATAAATAATAACTTTATTCGGCTTATATTTTTTAAAAGTCATTTCAACAAATTTCTTACCGAAAGACCCTGTACCTCCCGTAACAAGAATATTTTTATTATTAAGCATATCCAATCTCCTTCGTAAAATTTTAGTTTATTAATAATATATATCGTCATAAAAGCGAATTTTTTTTATAGCTGCCCCCAAAAAAAGCGATACAATTTAAGGCAATATTAAAAAAAAGACTATGGGACGCTGTCCCACACCCTGCAAGCTGGTCAGTGTTTTTGGCTTCGCCAAAAATCGGCTTACGCCGACCGCACTTCTTTGCGGCACCTATTGAAAAAAAGCTTGGCAAAAAACTTTAAAACGCAAAGCATTCGCTTTGCTAAAAAAATCACGGCGGTGGTTTCGCCGTGATTTTTTAAACAGCGAAACGAAGTTTCGCGCAAAAGTTCTTTGCTTCTTTCTTTCAAGAAAGAAGAGAAATTCTCTGTATTCATCAGCCTACAGTAATTACACTTAAATTATAACAAAAAAATATTTTACGAGTGCGTAAGCACTGCTGGGCGGTAAGCGAATTGCGAAGCAATTTGCAGCCCGTGCAAGTAAAATAATTTTTTTGTAACATTTAAAGTGTAATTACTATATAACGCCTTTTTTAATAAGCCTTGCTATTTCCGGCGCGTAATAAGTAATAAGAATATCAGCTCCAGCTCTAAACATACAAACAGCTGTTTCTCCCACAATATCAGTTTCGTCAATATATCCAAGCCTAGCGCCCGCCTTAATCATAGAATACTCTCCGCTGACGCTGTAAAGAGCGACAGGTTTGTCAAAACGGCTTTTAACACTCTTTAAAACGTCAAGATAAGCAAGACCAGGTTTAACCATCAAAATATCAGCGCCCTCCAAATCGTCAAGCTTTGCCTCAAACAAAGCCTCTTTTGCGTTATGAAAATCCATCTGATAAGTTTTTCTGTCGCCAAAGGCAGGAGCGGAATCAGCGGCGTCTCTAAAAGGGCCGTAAAAAGCGGAAGAATATTTGGCGGAATATGCCATAATAGGTATATTAACAAATCGGTTACTGTCCAAAAGAGAGCGTACAGCGAAAATTCTGCCGTCCATCATATCAGAAGGCGCAACCATATCAGCGCCGGCCTCCGCGTGAGAAAGAGCGGTTTTAGAAATAACCTCAAGAGATTTATCATTATCCACATAATCTCCCGAAAGTATTCCGCAGTGTCCGTGAGAGGTATACTCACACAAGCACACATCGGTTATACAGTAAAAATCCTTAAAATCTCTTTTAATAAATTTAAGAGCTTTTTGAACTATGCCATTTTCGTCCCAAGCGCCAGAACCAATATCATCTTTTTTATCAGGTATACCAAAAATAAGAACCGACCCAACTCCGCTTTCTCCAAGTTCATCAAGCAATTCCGGCAGTCTGTCGACGCTCCATCTGTACTGTCCAGGCATAGATGGTATTTCCTCTTTTACTCCAGTACCCTCTGTAACAAAAAAAGGATACACCAAAGAATCAGAGGAAATTCTCGTTTCTCTAACCATACGCCTCAAAGTTTCCGAGGTCCTTAACCTTCTTGGTCTGTCCTTAAAATTATAAATCAATTCACATTCCCTCCCTCAGTATTTTATAAACCATATTTATATCAATATTTTGTCTAAGAGTATCAGCAAGCAAATCAAACTGTTCTTCTTTATAAGATTTCATATCACGTATTTTAACGCTTCCAGCAATTCCTTTTTTTCCCATAACAGCGGAAACAATAGTTTTAATGACATTCTCACTGTCAAATATCCCGTGAACATAAGTACCATAAACATTTCCGGCATTAACGCCATCAAAAAATTTTTCTCCGCCCAAAATTTGATTACAAAGGACGCACATATTTTTAAACCCTCCCACAATCTCGCTCACACCGTTATGAATTTCATATCCCTCAAAGCGAACGCCGCTAAGAGCACTAAGAATCCCTCCAATATTCGTAAATTCTCCCTCAACTCTTGTCCTTGTTTTATTTCTGTCAAAATAAGTTTTAACAGGCAAAAGCCCAATTCCCTTATATTCTCCTTTACGTTCCACGCCCTCATAATCGGCAATAGTTTTTCCAAGCATCTGAAATCCCCCGCACACACCAAAAACAATTTTACCATCTCCCGCAAACTGTTTAATTTTATCTTCAATACCGTTCTTTCTAAGCCAAAGCAAATCTCCAACAGTATTTTTTGTACCAGGAATAATAATTATATCAGGATTTCCAAAATCCCCTGCCGACTCAACATATCTAAGATTAACACCATCAACCGTTTCAAAAGCGTTAAAATCAGTAAAATTAGAAATTCTAGGCAATTTAACAACAGCAATATATATGCCGTTTCCATTATTTTTTCCGTCAAACCTTTCAGATAAACTGTCCTCATCATCAATATCGCACTTAACATAAGGAACAACCCCAATAACAGGCTTTCGAGAGCGTTTTTCCAATATACCTACGCCTGAGGAAAAAATATCTCTGTTTCCTCTAAACTTGTTTACAATCAATCCCTTAACAAACTCTCTCTCATCTTTTCTCAAAAGTGCTACAGTACCTATAAGCTGAGCAAACACTCCGCCTCTGTCGATATCCCCGACAATCAGAACCGGAGAGCGTGCAAGCCTAGCCATACCCATATTCACAATATCGTCTTTATTCAGATTAATTTCAGCGGGACTTCCAGCCCCTTCAATAACAACTATATCAAATTTTTCACAAAGTGTATTATAAGAGTTCATAATGTAAGGAATAAATTTTTTTTTGTTTTTATAATAGTCTTTAGCGGACATATTCCCTAAAACCTCTCCATTAAGAATCACTTGAGAGCGGCAATCTTCTAATGGCTTTAAAAGTATGGGATTCATATAACTTTTAGGTTCAATTCCAGCGGCTTCCGCCTGCATAGCCTGCGCCCTTCCAATTTCAAAACCATCTTTTGTAATAAATGAGTTAAGGGCCATATTCTGGGATTTAAAAGGAGCGCACTTATACCCGTCTTGTCTGAATATCCTGCACAATCCTGCGGTAATCAAGCTTTTCCCAACATTAGACATAGTGCCCTGAATCATAATAGACATAGCCATACAAATACCCTCCTAAAAAACAATTTCTTTCAAAGCCCTAACTAAAACCTCATTTTCCTTATGACTTTTAACGGCAATTCTAAAAAATCCTTTCCCAAGACCTCTAAAATTAGAGCAATTTCTTATAATCAGGTTATAGTTTAAAAGTTTTTTATCAAATTCCTCACATTCTTTAAACAAAATAAAATTAGCGCTCGATTCAAAAAACTCAATGCCCATTTCAGAAA
The DNA here is from genome assembly GCA_948441255.1 of uncultured Eubacteriaceae bacterium. Taxonomy (GTDB): domain Bacteria; phylum Bacillota; class Clostridia; order Lachnospirales; family CAG-274; genus MGBC114079. Next base: position 14,658 of record CAOJPS010000032.1, read on the forward strand.
AATTCTCCAACAAAAATCTTTTTTCTTTTTCAACATACTTTCTTGTCACTTCCGGCAATTCTTTTTGTTCAAGAGCGGAAACTCCGGCAATTTGAGCAAAAACCGAAACATTCCAAGGCTGTCTTGATAAACAAATCTTATCAATAACATCTCTGTTTCCGCATAGTCCATATCCAAGCCTAACCCCTGGAATAGCGTACATTTTAGTAAAAGACTTAATAATCAAAACATTGTGATACTCCATTATATATCTGTCAAAAGAAAACCTTTCACTTTCCACAACAAAATCCATAAAGCACTCGTCAATAATAACAAAAACGCCCAACGCCTCACATTTTTTGACAACTTTTAAAACAAGCTCTATATCCGCGCATCTACCCGTAGGATTATTAGGAGTACAAAGAAAAAGCAAATCAATATCCTCACATATACACTCTAGGATATCCTCATCCAAATCAAAATTATTATTTTCCCCCATATAATAAAAAATCTTTTCCGCCAAAACCGAATCAGCTGCACACTCATATTCAGCAAAAGCGGGAGCGGCAATAATAACTTTTTTTGGTTTCATCGCGTTTACAGCGTTAAAAATAATTTCCGCCGCACCATTTCCAAAAACGATACACTCTTTCGGCAACTTTTCTTTTTCAGCAACAGCCTTTACAAGTGTTTTACATTCCACATCAGGATACAACGCAATTTTATAAAGATTATTTTTAATATCCGACAATATTTTCTCTGAAACCCCCAAAGGTGTAATATTAGCGGAAAAATCAATCATATTTTCACCAAAAGAATAAACATCTCCCCCGTGAATTTTTCTCAAAAGCGCCACCCCCAGCTTTTCAATTTTTTAGTTCTGATTATTCAATATCGTCCTAACAGACTTTTCAAACTTAACCCTTGTAAGCATAACCACACGGCCGCACTTAACGCATTTAACCTTAAAATCAGCGCCCACTCTCAGCACTTCCCACTCATTACCGCCGCAAGGGTGATTTTTCTTTGTAACTACAACATCTCCAACAGAAAAATTCAAATCAAACTTCCCCTTCCTGATTTCTCACCACTAATTGAGGATATGGTATACAAATTCCCTCTTTGTCAAACCTATTTTTAATAATTCTTCTAATTTCTCTTTCAATAGCCCAGTTTTCACCGATAGCGGAATCAGCGCTTATTCTTATCACGACAGCGGAATCAGCCAAATCCACCACACCAAGCACCTCAGGGATTTTCAAAAGTCCATTTATACCATTTGTATCAAATGCCTTAGCAAGTTCTTCTCGCATAACAGAGATAACCCTATCAATATTCTCCTCATAAGCGACAGATATATCCACAACGGCTCTATTAAAACCTTTTGACATATTAGTAACTATTTTAACCTGCCCGTTAGGGATAATAAACAAATTTCCGTCAGCGCTTCTCAGTCTTGTTGTTCTTATACCAATTCCCTCCACTGTGCCGGAATACCCCTCAAGAGTAATAACATCACCCACAGCAAACTGGTCTTCCGCAAGAATAAACATACCTGTAATAATGTCTTGCACAAGGCTCTGTGCGCCAAAAGCTATAGCGACACTTCCAACCCCAGCAACGGCTATAAACGACATAACATTCACACCAAACAAGCTCAGCACCTGGCAAACAGCGAAGAAATAAATAACATATCTTATAACGCTTGCGCAAACGGTATATAAAGTTTTAGACTTTCTTTCGCTAAATCCCTTATGTGAATAAATAAGTTTTTTAACGCATTTATTCAAAATTTTAATAATAAGGGCGGCAATCAAAACCACCAAAGCACAAAGACCAAGTTTAACCACCAAAGCGAAAATTGTTTCAAAAGAAACTATTTTTTCAATCTCCTTACCAAAACTAAACACCTCTTTAACAGTATCGTTCATAAAATCACTCCTTAAAAAAAAGTATATTTTAATATTATATTATTTTTACGATAATATCAATACCTTTTTATCAAAGCACATTCTGCGCTTTTCACACGAAAAGTACCAAGGCGGTCCCAAACCACGACACATCCAGCCCTTTTGAGAGAAAAACAATGTACTTTTCACACGAAAAGTACCAAAAGTGCTGG
>CAOJPS010000033.1 GCA_948441255.1 uncultured Eubacteriaceae bacterium
TTCTCATTTAATATAAAAAATTTTAATTTTATCAACAAAATATTCACAATTCACCAAAACAATTTAAACTTTAAAAAAATCACCACCAACCCCCAAAACAGTATTGTCACAGCGATAATGTTTTGCATAATATTCTTTTATAATACTCTCATTAAACTCTGAAATACTTTTTACTGTTCCGAGAATAGGATATCCAAGAGAATTTCCTTTCCATATTTCACCCTGAAGCAAATCAAATCCAGCTTCTTCCGGCATATCCTCATACATATTTATTTCTTCAATAATAACTTTTCTTTCCTTTTTTATCTCTTCATCTGAAAAAAGTGAATTAAAATACATATCAGATAATACATCAAAAGCAACATCAAAATGTATATCAAGAGTCCTCGTATAATAACAGGTATATTCTTTTGTAGTATAAGCATTAATTTGTCCGCCAATAGAATCAATATCATCAGCAATTTGCTTTGCGGTTCTTTTTTCAGTGCCTTTAAACATCATATGTTCAATAAAATGTGAAATACCATTATTATTTTCATCTTCATCTCTTGAACCATTCTTAACAAAAACACCAAAAGCAACGCTTCTTATAAAAGGAATTTTATCTAAAACAACAGTAACACCATTTTTAAGTTTAACAACCTCAACCATATATATCCTCCAACAATAAAAGCCTTACAGATAAAACTGCAAGACTTTTTATAAATATTATTATCAAAAAAAATATTATAATGCGTCTTTTCTTGAAAGATTAATTCTTCCTTTTTCATCAATTCCCATAAACATAACAAGAATATTATCTCCAACTTTTACAACATCTTCAACTTTCTCCACTCTTTCGCGAGCAAGTTTAGAAATATGAACAAGACCTTCTTTTTCAGGAGCGATTTCAACAAAAGCGCCAAAATTCATAACTCTTGTAACTTTACCAGAATAAATTTTTCCTTTTTCCAAATCCTTTGCAATAGCCTCAATTATATCAACAGCTTTTTTAATTTTTTCTTCATCATCAGAAGAAACAAAAATTCTTCCATCATCTTCCGTATCAATTTTATCAACTCCTGATTCATCAATAATCCTATTAATAGTCTTACCTCTTGAACCAATAACCTCAGACATTTTCTCAGGATTAATCTGAACAAACGCAATCTTTGGAGCATATTTAGAAAGAGAACTTCTAGACGCGGGAATTGCTTTAAGAATAATTTCATCAATAATATAATCTCTTGCCGTATGTGTTTTCAAAAGGGCTTGTTTGATAATTTCGGGTGTAAGTCCGTCAATTTTTATATCCATTTGTATAGCTGTAATTCCCTCGTGAGTACCAGCCACTTTAAAATCCATATCACCAAAAAAATCTTCAAGTCCTTGAATATCAGTAAGAAGAACAAAATCCGAATCCGTTTCACCTGTAACAAGCCCCACTGAAATACCAGCAACAGGCTTTTTAATTGGAACACCCGCCGCCATAAGAGAAAGAGTCGAACCACATACACTTGCTTGAGAAGTAGAACCATTAGAACTTAAAACTTCCGAAACAAGTCTTATAGCATAAGGAAATTCGCTTTCATCAGGAATAACAGGAATCAAAGACCTTTCAGCCAAAGCTCCATGACCAATTTCACGCCGCCCCGGACCTCTTGATGGTTTCGTTTCACCAACGGAATAACTTGGGAAATTGTAATGATGTATATATCTCTTTGTATCCTCAAGTTCATCAAGTCCATCAAGCTTCTGAACCTCACTCATAGAGCCAAGAGTAGTAACCGTAAGAACCTGAGTTTGTCCTCTTTTAAAAAGCGCCGAACCGTGAGTACGAGGCAAAATATCAACCTCTGCCGAAAGAGGTCTAATTTCCTCAAGCTTTCTTCCATCAGGACGTTTATGTTCTTTAAGAATCATACGTCTTACAGTTTCTTTCTCATATTTATATATTGCCTCTCCGATAAGAGAAGCATACGCTTCCTCATCTTCCCCGCAATAATCAGACATAAGCTTACCCATAACTTCTTCGGTAAGAGAGGTCATTCTTTCATCTCTAACCTGTTTCATATCAGTAAAAACAGCTTCTTCCATACGGCTGTCTGTAATAGTGTCTTTAACTGACTGGTATAAATCTTTAGGAACAATATGTTCCTCATAGCCGTGTTTTTCTTTTCCTATTTCAGCAACGATATTATCAATAAACTCAACAATTTTAACATTCTGATTATGTCCAAACATAATAGCGTCAAACATCTGTTCATCGGTAACCTCATCAGCACCTGCCTCAATCATCATAACCTTATGTTTTGTTGAAGCCACTGTAAGAGATAACTTGCTTTTTTCTCTTTGCTCAAAAGTAGGATTAATAACAAATTTATCATCAATCATACCAACAGAAACAGCACCTGTAGGTCCCATAAAAGGAATATCCGAAACCGAAAGCGCAACAGAAGAACCAATCATAGCGGCAATTTCAGGACTACAATCTTGGTCAACAGAAAGAACGGTAGCCACAACCGAAACATCATTTCTATAATCCTTCGGAAACAAAGGTCTTATAGGTCTATCAATAAGACGTGAAGTCAAAATAGCTTTTTCCGTAGGCCGCCCTTCTCTTTTAATAAAACCGCCAGGAATTTTCCCTACAGCATAAAGTTTTTCTTCATAATCAATGCTCAAAGGAAAAAAGTCAATTCCTTGTCTTGGTTTTTCTGAAGCTGTAACAGCAACTAAAACAACCGTATCACCATAACGAATGATAGCCTCTCCGTTAGCAAGCTCAGCAACCCTACCTATTTCAACAGACAATTTACGACCAGATAAATCCATGGAGTATGTTTTATACATATTTTTCTCCTTTCAAAATAAAAAAATTTAATATAGTGTTTTATATAATTTTCAGTTACTGTAAAATATTAAGATACAAAAAGAAAGAGCGGCTTAACCGCTCATATCTCACTACTTTCTTAATCCCAATTCGCTGATAAGCTCACGATATTTAACAATATCTTTTGCTTTAATATAATTCAAAAGACCTTTTCTTTGACCAACCATTTTCAAAAGACCTCTTCTTGAATGATGGTCTTTTTTATGCTCTTTCAAATGCTCTGTTAAATGATTAATTCTTGCTGTAAGCAAAGCCACCTGCACTTCAGGTGAACCAGTATCAGCTTCATTTCTTCCATATTTAGCAACAATAGCTTTTTTGTCAAAAATCATTTTTAAAATCCTCCAAATTTAAAATATTCAATAAACACCATATGCTAAGAATCGGACGGAGACACCAAATTCTGAACATAGGATTTTACACATTAGGTATTATATCACATAAAAAATAGAATTGCAAGTATATTTTTTAAAAAACACAAAAAATGTAAATGTATAGTCAATCAACTTGAAAACGGGCAAAAGGAGGCGTGAAGAAAATTATTTTTACGAGGCGGCGTAAGGCGGGCATAGCCGCAGTCCTATGCCAACTGACGGCAACACGGTAAAAAGGATTTTCTGCCGCCGAACTTGTTCGATTTTTAAGTTGATTGACTATATCTTTCAGGCTGTACAAAAACCTAAAATTACAAAAACTTATGAATTTTTCAACTGATTAAATTTGCTGAAGCATCACAAATTTTAATCCGCAAAACAGACTTTGCCTGTTTGAGGAAAGCAATAAAAAGTTTCAAGGATTTTTTCAAAAATCCTTGAAACTTATCTATTTATTTCTCTGTTAAACTGCAAGCATTTTAATTTTTTCAAAACGCTGATACTTTTTATAACTTTATAATTTTCAGCAAATGATTTCTATCAGAGATTTAAATTATCCACACGAATTATTTTTTCCGAATTTTCTTGAAGAGTTTTTCTATAATTTTTATTTGCCTCTCTTATAAATTCCTCATCATCTCTTTTCTCTGGAGGAATATACGCTTGCCCAAGTTCTCGTTGACGAAGATTAAACTGTCTCATTTCTTCCTCAAGAAGTTTAGCGTTTTCTTTCATTCTGCTGCTCGCATTAGCGGTATCCTCACTTGCCGATAAATTTGCTACAATCGAATCACCAATAAGTTCAACTTGAGAATGTATATGCTCAATCGCTTCTTCTTGTTTTTCTGAAGAACTTGAAATACCAGAAACCATTTCTATAATTTGGTCAAGGTCTGTAACAATATGCTGAAATGTTTCAAACGCTTCTGAACTGGTTTTACTGCCATCTTTAGTAGCTCGCATCGTAGCTTCAATCAGATTTTTACTTTCACTTGCGGCATCAGCACTTTTAAGTGCAAGCTGACGTACTTCCTCCGCTACTACAGCAAAACCCTTTCCAGCTTCTCCCGCACGAGCAGCTTCTATTGCCGCGTTTAGAGAAAGAATATTAGTTTGAAAAGCAATATCGTCAATAAGTTTAATAACATCGGCAATTTTAACTGATGACTTATTAATTTCATCTACAGACTGAACAAGCAATCCCATTTTATCATTACTGTTTTTAACATCTTGACGAATTGATTGTGAAAGTTCTTTTGCGTGATTCATATATTCTGTGCATTGTTGAACAAGCATTTTTGTTTCTTCAGTTGAATTATTTAATTCTTGCACTGCTGAAGCCTGTGTAGCGGCAGTATCTGCCAAAAGTTGACTAGCATTAGCAATATGATGTGAACCCGATGCTACAGACATACCAATTTTTATTATTTTAGCAAACATAAAATCATTTGATTGTACAAGATGATAAAGACTAGTTCCAAGTACATCCTCATTAGAACGTATATTAACAAATACTGTCATATCACCCTTTGCAAGTCGTTGAATTACCTGTACATTTTCGTGTATACTGTCCACCATCTTCTTAAATGAAGAAATCATCGCACCAACTTCATTATCTTTATTAATTTCAAACATCCTTTGGTCAAACTCAATTTGATCAGCACCTTGTGAAAGCTTTTGTGACCATTCCGCAACAGAGATAATAGGTTCAGAAATCTGATTTGCTGAGCGATTACCATAGAATATAGCCACTATAATACCTATTAAAGCCATTAAAACAGTTATAATAATAGTAATTATTATCAATTGTTCAAAATCATCAGAAGTTTTATTAGCAATCATAAGATACTCATCAGAAATTTTTCCAATCCCTAAAATCACTTCATCCACTAAAGGCTTAATCTCATCTATGTATCTTTTGTATGCCGCGTCTTTATCAGTTTTAGCAAGTTCCAAAATCCCGGACGCTAAAGTATGCATTTTTTCGTGAGGTGTTTGAATTTCGTTTATAGAATTTAAAATAACAGAATCTGAAATATCTTTTTTATCAATTCCAGCAATCCATTGTCCAAGCAAACAATTATTATGGTCAAGACTACCCTTAAATTCAGTTCCATTTTGTATACTTTCGCTAAATGACTCCAACCATTCATAATGTTTTGCCAAAGCAGACTGAGTACTTGCCTGATTATCACGATTACTTGAAACTTCATGATAATTTTTATTAATTAACATTAATGAGCATAATGAAAGTATAACCAACAGAATCATAACTAGGATAATTCTGCTGTAACCCAATAAAATTTGTTTGCGAACAGACTTATCTTTTTTCAATATTATCATCCCTTTTCAGGCAAACTGCCCTATTTTTTTATTTTTATACTTATTATTTAATTATTATAACAAAATATTTCTTCTAGGTCAATCATATATTTTTAAGGCAATACATCAAAATATAAACTGTCACTGATACTTTAATAATATATGCAGCAATATAAAAAATAGCCTTTCCATATTCAAAATTCTGTGTTATAATATACAAAAATATCTTATTTTAAAGTTATTTTTTACGACTGAAAAAGGAGAACTTTTCAATTATGATAAGAAAAATTTTTACTAAATTAAATCCAACACAAATTATTGTGATAGGTTTTTTAATTTTAAATTTAATAGGAACGCTTCTCTTAATGATGCCTTTTTCTTATGCTGATGGAAAAGAAACAAGTTTTACAAACGCTCTTTTTACATCAACATCAGCGTTATGTGTTACCGGCTTGTCTGTTGTAAATACACTAGAACATTGGTCTTTAATCGGAAAATGCGTTATATTGTTTTTAATTCAAATAGGCGGTATAGGATTTATGACAATTGTAACAAGTATACTTGTAGTACTCGGCAAAAAAGTTACCCTAAAAGAACGAATTGTTTTACAGGAATCTTTTAATCTTGATACATTTCAAGGAATGGTTTCTTTTGCTAAAAAAATAATTTTAGGAACAATTTTTTTTGAAGGAACAGGAGCGTTTTTGCTTTCTATAAAATTTGTGCCTAAATATGGTTTCGCGTCAGGTATTTTTAAAGGAATTTTTCATTCGATTTCCGCTTTTTGCAACGCCGGTTTTGATATCTTTGGCAGCGATAGTCTTATATCTTATTCCAATGACTGGTACATAAATATAATATTAGCGCTACTTATTATAATAGGAGGATTAGGATTCATTGTATGGGTCGATTTATTAAAAGTAATAAAAAATAGTTTTGGCAAAAAATTACCTCTTAGAAAAAAATTTCAAAACTTATCATTACACAGCAAATTAGTACTTACAATATCAACTACATTAATTATATTCGGCTGGATATATATTTTTTTCAGTGAATATGATAATCCCGCAACTCTAGGAAATATGAGTTTCGGAGAAAAAACACTTGCGTCATTTTTTCAGTCAGTAACTTTGAGAACGGCTGGTTTTACAACAATAAATCAAGGAGATTTAACATATGCGTCAAAACTTCTCGGAATAGCTTTTATGCTTATAGGCGGTTCTTCAGGGAGTACAGCGGGAGGAATGAAAACAGTAACAATCGGCGTTGTAATAATAGCCGTAATTTCTGTTATAAGAGGAAACGACTCTATTTCAGTGTTTAAAAAAAGCATATCATTCAATACCTTGCAAAAAGCGCTTACTGTTGTGGTTATGATGATAGGATTTTTACTTATACTTACAATAGCGCTGTCATTTACTGAAAAAGGGATAAACTATAATTACGAATTTATGGATTTATTTTACGAGGCTTCGTCTGCGCTTGGAACAGTTGGTCTTTCCGTAGGCCTAACACCATATCTTTCCATAGCAGGTAAAATTATAATTTGCGTTGGAATGTTTATAGGAAGGCTTGGACCTGTAACAATAGCTGTCGCTCTCGCCTCAAAAAATAATTCAGTGAAAAATCTTTTACATTATCCGGAGGAAAAAATATTTGTAGGATAATACTATAGCAATCCGCGAAAATTTTAATACAAAACAATAAAATAATTTCTTTAGTATATTAAGTACATTTGTTAATTTTTTTATTATTTTACCATTTTTACTATAACTAATATTCATTATATAAATAAGTCTAACGGAGGATAATTATGTCTAAAAACGAACAATTTGCTGTATTAGGATTAGGAAGATTTGGACAAAGTATAGCAAAAACTTTTGTTGATAACGGCTGTGACGTTTTATGTGTTGACAAAAGTATAGAAGCTGTAAATGAAATGAGCAAATACGCAAGTAATGTTACAAGGGCTGATGTTGCGGACGTCCATGCTATGGCAGCCTTAGGGCTTAATAACTTTGACGTTATAATAATCGCCATAGGAGAAAATATGGAAGCGGCAATTATGGCAACTCTTATAGCCAAAGAAATGGGAGTAAAAACTGTAATAACAAAAGCCAAGAGCGATATTCAAAAATCAATACTCCAAAAAGTCGGAGCGGATAGAGTTGTACTTCCCGAAAGAGATATGGGAGTGAGAATTGCCACAAATCTGATAACAACAAATATAATTGATTTTATAAACCTATCAGATAAATTTGCCATCGCGGAAATCGAACCAAAAAAAGAATGGATTGGAGTTTCTTTAAAAGAATCCAATATTCGAGCAAATTACGGGCTTAATATAGTTGCGATAAAAAGGTCAAACGATATAATTGTTTCACCAAAAGCAGAAGAAATAATACTTGAAAGAGATATTTTGGTAATCATAGGCGAAAACGGTGATATACAAAATATAAAATAAAGGTAAAAAAATGATTGATATAATAAATATAAAAAGCTGTCAAAATAAATATATAAAACAAATAATCAGTCTAAAAACAAAAAAAGAACGTGACAATAAAAAATTATTTATTGCTGAAGGAGAAAGGCTTGTAAACGAAATTCCAAATGATTGGAATCTAGAATACTTAGTTTTCTCAGAAAATTATTTCAATTCAAATAACATAAGAAAAATTAAAAATAAATTTCCTTCAAAAAAAGCGCTTTTAATTTCCGAAGAAATTTTCATTAAAATATCAGATACAGTTACACCTCAGGGAATCTTAGCTGTTTGCGCACAAAAATCATTCAAGGAAGAAAATATAATACAAAAAAAGAATCCTTTTTTTGTATTACTCGAAAAAATATCCGACCCTGGAAATCTTGGCACACTAATAAGAACTTCCGATGCCGCTAACGTTGACGCTGTTTTTTTATCAAAAGAATGTGTTGATTTATATAACAATAAAACCATAAGAGCAACAATGGGTTCAATTTTCCACTTGCCCATTATATCAAATTCAAATTTTGATAATTTAGTAGATAAACTAAAAAACAATAATATATCTGTCTACGGCGCTCACTTAAAAGGAACTAAATATCCTTATGAATTAAATTTGTCATCAGGATGTGCTGTATTAATAGGAAATGAAGCAAACGGATTATCAGCGGAAATATCTGAAAAATCAACAGCTCTTACAAAAATTCCAATGCCGGGAAACGCTGAATCAATGAATGCTTCAATAGCGGGAAGTATACTTATTTATGAGGTTGTAAGACAACGCCTCGGTCTTTAATAAACAAAGAAAGGAGTTTTAATAATGAACCGAATCGGCTGGGACGAATATTTTATGTCAATGGCTGAACTTGCTGGAAAAAGGTCTACTTGTTTAAGACGTCAAGTCGGTGCTGTAATAGTTAAAGATAACCAAATTTTAGCTACGGGATACAATGGCGCGCCAAAAGGCTTACCCAATTGCTGTGACTTAAACGAATGCTTAAGACAAAAAATGAACATCCCAAGCGGTGAACGCCACGAACTTTGCAGAGCAGTTCACGCTGAAAACAACGCAATAATACAATGTGCAGTAAACGGTGTTTCGTGTAAAGGCGGTATAATATATATAACAGCAAGCCCTTGTGTAATGTGCCTTAAACAAATTATAAACGCCGGTATTGTCAAAATAGTAGCACTCGAAATGTACCCTGATAAAATGAGTTTTGAAATGTTAAAGACGTGCAACATTGAATTTATAAAATACGAAAAAAACTAAATTAAAGATTTTATCTATGTAGAAACAGCAAAATTTCTTAAATCAAACTTTTGTCTTTATTATCTTACTTAAAGTAATAAAAAGGAATTTAGCCCAATATTTTCATATTGGGCTAAGGAGAGGAGTATCTATATCAAATAAAAACTAGTAAGCATAATTAAAAATTGTTTGACTTATCCCTTAAAATTGTTGCATCAAAAGTAATAACTCTTTCCATATTTCTCAAAACTTTTATTTTAACATTATCTCCAACTTTACATTTTCTAACAGCTTCTGTAAGCTGAACAGGAGTAAAAATAGGGGTAGAGTCAAACCCAATTATAATATCATTAACTCTTATACCAGCAATATCAGCAGGACTTCCACTAACAACGCTTTGAACAAGAACACCATTCTGAGGCAAATCATAAGCTTCCGCTTCTTCTTCCGTAATTGCCGTCACCGTAACCCCCAAATAAGGAGATTCTTTTTTATTCATTATTTCCTCAATAACAGACTTAGCTAAATTAGAAGAAATACTATAACCAATACCCTCAACAGTATAATAAGAATATTTAGCGGTATTAATTCCAATAACTTCGCCATTTGTATTAATCAAAGCGCCTCCATCATTTCCTGAATTTATAGCCGCATCAGTTTGAATAACACTTAAACTTTCGTTATCAGAGATAGGAATATCAGTTTGAAGAACACTTATAATACCCTTTGTAGCTATATTTCCATCACCAAAGGCATTACCGATAGCAATTACATTATCACCTACATTTAATTTATCTGAATTTCCAAAATAAGCGGTTTTTACCGAATTCACACCAATATTTTTTAAAGCTTCCTTTTTTATCGAAATAACCGCAATATCAGAAACCTGATGTTTTCCTACAAGATTTGCTGAAACATATTTATTATCGCCAAAAGAAACATTAACATTTCTAGCTCCAGAAATAACGTGATAATTCGTTACAATATAAACATTTTCACTTGTCTGATGAAAAATAATTCCTGAACCTATACTTTCAGATTCTCTTGAAGTTTCAAAAATATTTCTTTGATTATTGTCTGAAACAGCCACCAAAGAAACCACGGACTTACTCGTGTTGACAATAGTATTTGAAGTTGTTTTCTTAAAACTCTCCCCAACATTTTCAGCACTTGCGTCAATATCAACATCATTCAAAGTTTCAATATATCTTTCCGCTTTAGGAATAAAATAGCCTATTCCAAATCCAATTAAATTTCCGCAAAACACAGCAACTAAAACTGAAAGAGAAACTTTAAAAAGTATTTTCCTTTTTAATTTGAAACTACAAACTCGTTTCTTTTTATTAGCTGAAGTAGTATTATTATTTCCGCTTTCATTAAAATTTATACCACATAAATCAAAATTTTCTTTTTGATTCGAGTTATCACCATTAAAATCATCCATATTAGATGCCTCCGTAAAAATCATTAAACAAATGAAGTGCAACAACTAATATATTTACATTATATATCGAAAATTTGAACAAATTATGAACATAATGTAAATTTAATTAAAACTTAGAATTCATATCCGCAAGAGTAGCGTTAACCGACATAGGCTCATATCCATTTCTTATAATGTCTATTTTAATAGTATCTCCCACTTTGCATTTGCTAATTTCAGCGGAAAGTTCCTCCATTGTTGACACTTTTGTTCCATTAATGCTTGTGATAATATCACTATATTTAAGTCCGGCTGCTTTTGCCGCACTGTTTTCCTCAACACCTTTAATAAATATACCTTTTGTATTAAGGTCATACATAGCTATAAAATCATCAGACATTGTAAATCCAACAATACCAAGATATGGTTTAGAAACAGTTCCATTAACAATAAGCTCGTCGGCAATAGACTTAACGCTTGAAGACGGAAGAGCATACCCTGTTCCCTCAACAGTAGAACCTGAAAGTTTTGCTGTATTCATACCAATAATTTTACCAGTAGAATTAACCAGTGCACCCCCACTATTTCCAGGATTAATAGCAGCGTCTGTCTGCAAAACATTAAGTCGTTTTCCATCTATATTAACCTGCTTATTCTGAGCACTTATAATACCCTGTGTCACAGTTTTTCCCTGTCCAAGAGCATTTCCTATAGCAAGAACATACTCCCCAACCTCAACTTGTTCAGAATCAGCAAATTCAGCAACCTTAACATTTCCAATATTAGCTGATTTAAGGTCTTCTTTTTGAACAGAAATAACAGCAACATCTGACTGAGCGTCTTTTCCCACAAGTTTAGCTGGAATCTGTTCTGTTCCAGTTATAGAAATATTAACACTTGTAGCTCCGTCAATAACGTGATTATTAGTAACAATATAAATTTTTTCGTTGTCTTCTTTATAAATAATTCCTGAACCTGAACCCGTATTTTCATATATCTGATTAAAGAAATCTTTTTGCTTAGTTTTAATGGAAATATTTACAACAGAATTACTTACATTTTTCACAATACCGATGATTTCGTTATTGTCACTTATAGACATTTGAGAAACCTCAGGAATATCCTGAAATTTAAATTCCCCATATTCAGCATTCTCTGAAATAATATTTTCCGAAGTCTTAGTTCCTAATGCTATTCCAAAACCAACAGAGCAGCCAAATATAGCAATTGTAGCGCAAGCAGCGACAGCGCGTCTCGCGATTTTTTTGCTTTTCTTCTTTTTATCATTCATAGTAACAATTTGAATTGAAGACTGTGCTTTATTAAACTCTCTCTGATTAGCATAAAAACCCTCATTACAATTTTCATTTTTCCGCTCAAAACCAGATGTTGTATTCAGGTTTTCATAATGTCCTTTTTCATTCGAGAGATTTATATACGCATTCTCATTTAAAGATTCATAATCAGAAACACTTTGAACATTAGCGCCTTGAGAATTATAAACTTTATATCCCGAATTTTGAGATGAAAAGTCATCTTTTAAATTTTCGTTATTATTTTCATAATTAATGTTCTCAATTGAAGAATTGTCTTCAAATCCATTATTATTCTCAAGCTTATCGTTATTTTCAAATTCATTCATAAATATTACCTCCCAAAAATAAATTTTATGTCTTTATTTAGTATTTTTATTTTTAAGTATAAATTTTATATGTTTTCCTGCTTACAAGTATATTATATATCTCTCTTTTGAATAAAATATGTCTATTATGTAAACAATGATTAACTTTAAATTAATAAAATTAAAACAAGATTAAAACAACATTCCAATAAATTATCTTATCATTATTTTTATTAATAACTGCCTTTACAGCTTTACAGATTTTAAATACATTTATTAAATTGCTCTTTTAACATTTTTATTATTATTGAAACCTGCGGCTGTGAACATCCTATAACATTAGCTATTTTACTTTGTGAATATCCAAGAGAAAGCAATTTTAAAATGTCATAATATTTTTTATCTCCAATATTTTCCAAATATTTTTTTAATTTTGAGTACATTATATTTACTATAGCCTCATCTTCAGTATTTTTTCTTATATCCTCAATTGTATTCAAAAAAATAATTTTCTCATTTTCACAATTATCGTATTTTATAAAATCATCGTAATATAAAATGTCCTTATCTTTTCGAACCAAAGCGTTATATTTTCTCATTTCCGTTCTTACTTCGTTAGTCATTACACTATAAGCGTAATGGGAAAAACCACAGCCTTTATCAGGTTTATAATTTAAAGCCGCTTTACAAAGTCCTATTGCCGCTATATCATACCAGTCCTCAGTCGATAACTTCTTTAATCTTAAAAAAGCATAAATCAGATTATGATTTTTTTCAGCCATCTGTCTTTGTTCTTTCGTCATTCTTCTCAAAACTTTTATCACTCTCCTTATCAATAATCAGGTTACATAGTCTACGCAAATCAATATTTATTTTTGCCACAAGCGATTTAAAATTTTCAATCAAGAGTTCAACGAGAAGAAAAATCTGTCGGCCGCAGGCGACTTTTGGCAAAATATTAATTTTTTGAAAATTGATTTGCCTATACATATCCAACCACTTAAAAAATAAATAAATTCAACAGTCAAAAATACTTTTCAAGTTTGATGACTATAGTTCGTGTTCTATCCATACATATCATGGGTCACCTCGGTTTCATAATAACTTCTTTTAGTTGTTTTCGAGTTAAAAAGTGACGCTGTAAGATATGATTTGATATTTCTAACTTTTGCTGTATTCCTTGATAAAGCAAGCAGCACATATTCTATACTGCCGTAATCCAATGACAGAAAACGCTTTTTAACTATTTCGCTTGGTATAAGGCTGCCGCCGATTTTCAAAGGCATTTTATTTAAAGCCACTACCTCTGTCATAAGTTCAACTATTTCGTCAATTAGCTCCACATTAGCCTCAACCGCTATAAGGCCCTCATAACCGATATTTTGTTTTATAAGCTCCTTATAGCTGTCATATATGTCCTCAACCATATCAATCTCACCTATTTTAGTATTTGATTGATTGATAGATTGATTATTACATACATTTGATTTATTAGTATTTAATTTATTAGTATTTGATTGTATTCGATTTCCCACTATTGGTTTTTCTGTTATCGGTTTTTCTGTTATTGGAAAGTCAAATAATATTTCCTCCGTTCCATATTGTGGCGTTTCATAGATATTATAAATAATTTTAGAAAATTTACCGTTATTATCTTTTTTCTGTGAACGTTCAACATATCCAGCGTCTTCAAGCTCTGTAAGTGCAGTTCTTACGGAAGAAAGTCCATCTTTTACTATCTCTGCAAGCCCATTAAGAGAATAATCCCATTCTTCTGGCAGCGATAACATAGTTGAAAGCAATCCTCTTGCTTTAAGAGATAAATTTCGATTTCTTAAATGATGATTTGACATTATTGTAAAATCCTGTTTTGAATTATCCCTGTATACAGCTATAACAATCCCCTCACTTTCATAATTCAGACCAAACAATTCTTTTTATTATAACCTAACAATTCTTCTTATGACACATCCTACCTTTCCTTGTTCCATTTAACATAATAACACCTGTTTCCAACCTTTTTTAAAACCTTTGGCTTTTTTCTCAAGCCATACACCCACAATCTTTACAGCAAATAAAAGCAGAATCCCTATAATTAGCAATACCAATCCCATTAAATCATTTCTCCTTTTTATTTTTTATTTTTTATTTTATCCTGTTTCCCGTATGTCTGTTTACTATCTCAAAGCATTCCATACAGTTTTTATAGTCAATTTTTAGGCTGATATAAAATGTTTTTTCATACACATAAAAGCAAATGTTTTAAATTCACAACCTTTATCTGATTTTATATAGTCAATAAACTTAAAAATGAATAAATTCCACTATCAAAAATCCTTTTCACCGTGTTGGCGTCAGTTATAGTGAAAGAACTTGAATAACGGTAAAATAAATTTTTTTACTTCTTTTTAAGTTCTTTCACTGTAGCAAGGAAATACCGCATAATTCAAATATAAAAATAATTTTAGCGTGAATGGCAAAAAAATTTAGCGAAAGTGTGTTTTTTTAAACCCACTTGGAGCGTATTTTTTTGCAAAATTATTTTTATTTCCTCTTTGTGCGGTGTTTCCTTAATATTTTTTTATTAAATGGTTTGACTTTTTTCTTATAGTGTGTAATAATTATTATATAAATAACGAAATTATTCGATTATACGTATATATTCGAAAATGTTATATATAAAAATCGAAAATGTTAGTATAATATATATTATACATATATTTTCGATTTTGTCAATAATAAAACGAAAATATTTTATTTAGGAGGTTTTTTATGAGTTTATACGAAAGAATACAATATTTATGTAAACAGCGTCATATAACTATAGCCGAATTGGAAAGAGAATCCGGTTTGACAAGAGGAATCATCGGTCATTGGAAAGATAAATCCCCTTCTGTGGACAAAATCACAAAAGTAGCTCACTTTTTTAACGTAACTACCGATTACCTTCTTGGACTTTCAGAAGATTCAACTCCACCCAAAATAGACGATATTGATATTATCACTTTGCAAAGAGCAAAACAAAATATGTCACAAAAGGACCAAGAAAAAATGATGGCAATGCTTAAAATCGCTTTCGATTACGCATTTCAGGATGATAACAAAGGAGTTGATTAAAATAAATAATTTAAGTTCTGTTAGATATAAATTTATTGAAAGAAATATACTTAAGCTATATTCACATTATACCATATCTTTTCCTATTGAAATTCGCGATATTATAAATATAATAAAACAAACTCATAATTGCCGGATTTTATCTTATCAAAAATTTATGGAATTAAACTCCTGCTCCATTAACGATGTTGTTACATTATGCGAAAGTTTTTCCGGTTGCACACACTATGATAAACTTAACAACAGATACTTAATTTTATATAACTCATCAACGACTAAAAATAATGTTTCTGGTCGTATTCTCTGGACTTTAACTCATGAACTTGGTCACATTATAAACGGACATTTACCTATGGTTTCCAGTTTGACTTCTCAGATTGCAGAAAATGGATTTAATAATCTCTCAAACCCTATATTTGAATCGGAATCTGATTTTTTTACAGCTACATTTTTATCTCCGTTTCAGCTTTTTAAGCCTTTAAAAATTAATTCTCCATCAGATATTCAAGATACTTTTGGGTTATCCGTTCAGGCCTCTGCGTTCCGCTGGGAAAATTATCAAAAGTGGAAACAAAATCATATTAAAACATCTTTTGACAATGACATTTTGAAAACACTTAAATTTTAAAAAATCAAGCAAAAAAATTTAATGATATTTTTTATTCTTTTTTATCTTTGTCGAACTCACATTAATATAAAAATAGTATATATTATAACGTGAGTTCGATGAAAAATTATGATTATTGGAACCTTTTTGTCGCAAAGTTGCGCTTTGCTGCTCGTCTATGCAGCATAGGATTACAAACCTCCAAAAATGCTCTTAAAGTATTAAAAATCTTGAGGTTTCACCTCAAACTCCACAAACTTTTATGCAAAACTACATTTCGCTGTTTTTATCATCGAACTCACGTTAAATTATAGTGAAAGAACTTAAAAAGAAGTAAAAAAATTTATTTTACTCAAAAGTCT
>CAOJPS010000034.1 GCA_948441255.1 uncultured Eubacteriaceae bacterium
CTTGCACTGAAAAATATCGTCTAAAATCTATTTTATCGAATTATGCGGTATTGCCATAGGTATATATTTATTTTAATGATAATACCGAAACTATATAATTTAAAATGGAGGATAAAAATGACGCATCAAAGAAATGAACGATTGATTAACGCAAAAATTAACCAATATCTTATACCTGGAATTATGATGGCATTATCGTTGCAACTTGGGAATATTCTAGATACGATTATGGTTGGAAACTTTCTTGGAACAGACGCTATGACAGCTGTGTCGCTAAGTATTCCTGTAGAAACTATCTTGCAGATGCCGGGTTATTGCTTAGGAACGGGTGGGGCTCTCGCTGTAAGTATTATGTTAGGAAAAAGAGAGCGTGAAAAAGCATCGGGAGTATTTACGCTTACTTTTTTTACTACGCTGATATTCGGCATTTTATTTTGCGCTTTAGCTTTTTTCGCGGCGGCTCCTCTGGCTGATATTTTAGCCTCAAAAGCGGGCGTCGCTGATTTTACATACGACTATATTTTTATAAGTATGCTTGGTTCACCTTTTATTGGTATTGGACTGTTAATGGTTAGTTATCTGGGGGCAGAAAGTCATCCAGAACTTTCGTCTGCTTATTTAATTATTTCAAACGTTATAAATCTAATTTTTGACTTCATCTTTTTAAGATACACATCTCTTGGAACAAAAGGCGCCGCCTTATCTACAGTATTAGGATTTGTAGTAGGGATGGTTGTGTTTATAAAATATATCCGTTCTCCCAAAAGAATGATTCATTTTGTAAAATCGCCGTCTTTCACTCTTATGAAAGAGGCTATAGTTATGAGTGCACCAATTTTTGTTTTTATGGCAATGAGTTTTGTGAAATCACTTGGACTTAATATGATTATCATAGGTTTTATAGGACAGTATGGAATGGCCATTTATACGGTTTGTGACAATATTCTTATAATTGTTGAAATGCTTTCCGGCGGTATTATTGGAATTATTCCAAATATGGCAGGTGTTTTATACGGTGAAAAAGATTATTATGGAATTCGTGTGCTTTGTAAGCGAACATTGAAGTATAGTTTTGCTATAGTTTGTATAGCAATGCTGTTAGTTTCGATTTTTACGGAACAGGTTACTATGTTATTTGGTATTACAGAGAATTTGCTGAGAAAAGAAATGATTGTGGCTTTACGCATTTTTATTTTATCTTTGCCTTTTTATCTCTGGAATAAATTTTTAATTAGCTATTATGAATCTATAGAAGAAACAATACAGGCAAGTATAATCACATTTTTACAAAATTGTTTATATGTGCTTCCATCAGCTCTTTTTGGAATAATATTGGCTCAAACGCTTGGTGATACAGGAGTAAATGGACTTGCCGCGGCTTTTATATGCACAGAGTTTTTAACTGTCGGGACTGCTTATATCTACCGAAAAGTGAAGTATAAAAACTCTGATTTTTATATTCTTCCCAAGGAAAATGAGGGAATTAATTTAGATATTTCAGTTATAGCTTCACTTGATGAGGCGGTAAAAGTTTCTCAGGAGGTTATGGAGTTTTGCAAAGAAAATAATGTTGCCTTAAACACGGCTAATTTGGCTGCGGTGGCATTGGAGGAAATGACAGTTAATATTATTAAATACGGCGGAAAAAGCGCAAAGTGGATTGATATAAATATTTCAATAGAAAAAAATGAAATAAGACTAAGAATAAGAGATAACGGTAAGCCATTTAATCCGGCGGAGTATACGTTTGACAGCGATGAATATGATATACATGGC
Organism: uncultured Eubacteriaceae bacterium; assembly: GCA_948441255.1. GTDB lineage: Bacteria > Bacillota > Clostridia > Lachnospirales > CAG-274 > MGBC114079. The sequence goes on from CAOJPS010000034.1 coordinate 1,777, forward strand.
ATTGAGATTGTAAAGCGTATTTCATCGAAGGTTGATTATATACGAACAATGGATATGAATAATACAATAATTGAATTTACAAAAATGGAGGAATAATATGCATTCAAAAAAGCAAAATGAAACAACTTTCGAATTTACATACCGACCTGTGACGGAATTGTTTGAAGAACAGGTTAGTTTATATCCTGAAAAAACAGCGGTGGTCGCTAATGGTAAAAGTCTTTCTTATGATGAGTTAAACCGTCAGGCAAATAAGGTTGCGCATAGTCTGATTGCGCTTGGAGTAAAGACTGAGTCAATTGTAGGTGTATTGCTTGACAGGAAAAGCTATGTTTATATCGCGCGTCAGGGAATACTAAAGTCGGGCGGCGCTTTTACGGCTATGGCGCCGGATTATCCAGATGACAGAATACGATATATTTTAGAAGATTCCGCGGCAGGATTTGTAATTACCACAAAAGAAATACAAAAACAGCATGAGATTTTATGGAAAAGTATTTCCTGCAAGGTTCTTTTAATAGAAGAACTTTTGAAAAACAAAAGTGAGGAAAATCCAAGACTTGCAATTAGAGAATATGATTTATGCTATTGCATATATACCTCCGGCTCAACAGGCAAGCCTAAAGGAGTTATGATTGAGCATGGAAATCTTTCCAACTTTGTAAATCCAAATGAGAAAAATTATGAAACAATAGGAATTACAAAACGGGCAAATGTATGTCTAGCACTGGCAGCAATTACATTTGATGTATCCATTATGGAAGAATTTATTCCGCTTACTAATGGATTGACTATAGTGATGGCAAATGAGGAGGAAATTTTGAATCCCACTATTTTGGCGGATTTGATTTGTGATAATAATGTGGATTGTATGATAACAACTCCGTCTTTTTTAGCCGAACTTTTAGATTTTCCCCAAATGAAAGAAGCTTTGAAGAAAATCGCTGTATATGACCTTGGAGCGGAGGCGTTTCCTGGAGGTTTATACAATAAAATTACGGAGGTAAGGTCTGACGCTTATATTATGAATGGATATGGACCTACAGAAACAACTATTAGCTGTACTATGAAGGTTATTTCTGACAGCGAAAATATTACGATAGGTATTCCAAATGCCAACGTTCAGGTTTTTATTGTAAATGATAAAAATGAAGAAGTGCCAGATGGAGAAATGGGCGAAATGCTTATCTGCGGCAAAGGTGTAGGACGTGGTTATGTTAATCTTCCTGATAAAACAAAAGCGGTATTTATTGATTTTTATGGTCATAAAGCATACAAATCTGGAGATTTGGCCAGATGGAATGACGCTGGAGAAATTGAGTTTCACGGGCGACTGGATAATCAAATTAAGCTAAGAGGATTAAGAATTGAACTTGGTGAAATTGAAGAAGTATTAAATCAATTTCCCGGGGTTAAAACCAGTGTAGTTGTTCCAGTGGACAATTCTTATCTTTGTGGATATTTTACAGCGGATAGGGAAATAAATGTTAACGAGCTTTCAGATTATGCCGGGGAATATTTGACATATTATATGGTTCCCGATGTTCTTATTCAGATGGCTGAAATGCCTTTGACGGCAAATATGAAAATAGACAAAAAGTCCCTTCCAAAGCCGGTATTTAAGCAAAAAGAGATTGAAGCGCCTACAAGCCGTATGCAGCAAAAGATTTTTGATATCGCCGCGTCTGTTACAGGCAACAGTAATTTTGGAATTAATACAAATCTTTACAGGGCAGGCTTGACGTCATTGGGCGCTATGAAACTGAATATTCTTTTGGCGGAAGAGTTTGGCATTGCGGCAAAGACAAGTGATATTCACGAAAACAATACTATTGTGATGTTAGAAAGATTTATTAAACAGGCGCCTCGTACTGCTGTATATGAGAAAAGAGATATATATCCTCTGACAGGCTCTCAGAAAGGCATTTTTGTGGAGTGCAATAAAAATCCTGACAGTTCTGTTTATAATATTCCTTTTTTGTTTTATTTAGAAAATAATATTGATACGGAAAAATTAAAAGAGGCAGTTTCAAAAGTAGTTTCGGCACACTCCTATCTTTTGACCAGAATTGGAGTTAGCGAGGACGGAGAACTTTATCAAAAGCCTTATGAGGAAGATTTTATACCTGAATGTATACAAATGACTGACGTAGAGTTTGAACAGCAAAAAAATAAATTGGTGAATCCTTTTAAAATACAAGAGGAAAGACTTTTTCGAATTGAAATTTATATAACGGATTCAAAAAAATATTTGTTTGTTGATTTACATCATATAATCGCTGACGGGAATTCATATGACATTTTCTTTGAGGATTTAAACAACGCTTATCTAGGAAAAGAAATTAAAGCGGAAACTTATACGGGATTTGACGCGGCTTTAAACGAAGAGCAGGAAATAAAAGACGGCAGATATAAAAAGGCGGCGCTTTATTATGACGGAATTTTTGAAGGACTTGAGACAGAATCACTTCCTATCGCGGATAAGAAAGAATCAACACCGTCAAAGGGAATGACTTCCAGAAAAATATCAGTTTCCAAGACGAGTGTTTTGGAATATTGCGATAAGCTGCGAGTAACGCCCAATACGCTTTTTACCGGTCTTTTTGGAATAGTAATGGCTAGATATTCAAATTCATATGACGCACTTTTCGCTACTATTTACAACGGCAGAAATGACTCAAGATTAGAGAATACAATTTGTATGCTTGTAAAAACGCTGCCTATTTACTGTAAGTTTGACAAGAAAACGACTATAAGCGCTTATATGATGTCATTACAAAATCAAATGATGGATTCTATGGCAAATGATATTTTCCCGTTTTCTGATATTGCCGCAAAATATGGAATTAATTCAGATTTAATTTTCGCTTATCAGGCTGAATTGACAGATGATTATCCTTTAGGAGATACAACGGCCATAGGAGAAGATTTGTCTTTGGATATGCCTAAAGAACCTCTTTTGATACAAGTAAGAGATTATGACGGAAGTTATGTTTTGACTGCGGAATACCGTTCAGATTTATATAATGAGGATAGTATAGAAAGAATTTTGGAAGCTTATGAAGCAGCTATGTATTCAATGATGAAAAACAAATATGTGTCTGAAATTTCAATTCTTTCTTCTGAACAGCAGAATATTTTGGATAGTTTCAATAAAACGGAAATACCTTTTGACAAAAGTAAAACAGTGATTGATATGTTTAGAGAAACTGTTTTGGCATACCCTAATTATACGGCGGTTATTTATCGTGATAAAAAAATTTCATACAAAGAGTTAGATGAGATTACAGACCGTATTGGAGCTTATATTGTGAAAAAAGGTCTGAAAGCCGAAAGTCCGGTTGCGATTCTTATTCCAAGATGCGAATATATGGCGATAGCGTCTTTAGGCGTTCTAAAGGCGGGATGTGCGTATCAGCCTTTAGACCCTACTTATCCAAAAGACAGATTAAAGTTTATGCTGGAAGATTCGAGAGCTTCTATGCTGATTGCGGATGAAAAAATGTTGGAACTTGTGCCTGATTTTGGAGGGGAAATTTTATTAACTCAAAAGCTGTGGGATTTGCCAAAAGCGGATATTGAGCTTCCAAAAGCGAAACCTGAGGATTTATTTGTACTGCTTTATACGTCAGGTTCTACAGGCGTGCCAAAAGGCTGTATGCTGGAATACGGAAATATTACGGCTTACTGTAAGGCTTATCATCGTTTTTATCAATTAAATGAAACCTGCCGTTTAGCCGGATACGCTTCCTTTGGATTTGACGCAAGTATGATGGATATCTTTTGTAGCCTTACGGTTGGAGCACAGCTTTATATTATAAGTGAGGATATTCGTTTGGATTTCATCGAATTGAATCGTTATTTTGAGGAAAACGGCATTACACACAGCTTTATGACAACTCAGGTAGGAAGGCAGTTTGCCATTGAAATGAAAAATAAATCATTAAAATATTTACAGGTTGGTGGTGAAAAGCTTGTTTCATTGGAGCCTCCAAAAGAATATAAAATATGTAATATATATGGACCTACGGAATGTACGGTAGCTGTAACAATGATGATGGTTGAGCAGTATTATGATAATATTCCTATTGGAAAGGCTATAGATAATGTAAAATTATATATTGCTGACGCACAGGGTCACAGACTTCCGCCAGGCGCGTGCGGAGAGCTTTTAATTTCTGGCCTCCAGGTATCTAGAGGGTATCTTAACCGCCCTGAAAAAACGGCTGAAGTCTTTAGCGCTAACCCTTATACAAAAGAACCTGATTATCAGCGTATGTATCATACGGGAGATGTTGTTCGTTTTCTTCCTGATGGTATGATTCAGTTTGTAGGACGTAAAGACGCACAGGTAAAAATCAGAGGATTCCGTATTGAGTTGACTGAAGTAGAGGAGATTATAAGAAGATTTCCGGGAGTTAAAGACGCTACTGTCGCGGCATTTGATGAAAAGGGCGGCGGAAAGTATATAGCCGCTTATGTGACATCAGACCAAACAATAGATATAAACGCGTTAAATCAGTTTATTTTAGAAACAAAACCTCCTTATATGGTTCCGGCTGTTACAATGCAGATTGACGCTATTCCTCTTAATCAAAACCAAAAAGTAAATAAACGCGCTCTTCCTAAGCCGGAGAAAAAGAAAGAGGAATTAACAGAGCCTAAAACAGAAATTCAGAAAAGAATTTTTGAGTGTGTGGCGGAAGCTGTAGGGCATAAAGAATTTGGAATCAATACTGATATTTATTACGCGGGACTTACTTCCGTCAGCGCTATACGTTTAAATGTACTGCTCGCGAAAGAGTTTGACATTGTTATTCGAACATCTGACTTAAAGAAAAATTCTACGGTTATACAATTAGAAAAATTTGTACTTAGCAATAAAACAGTGGATAAACATAAAATTCAGGACGTATATCCGCTTACTAATACACAAGCGGGCGTGTTTATTGACTGTACCGCTAATATGGGTTCTACTGTTTACAATATTCCTTATCTCTTAAAACTGGATGATAAATTAGAGCTTGAGCGCCTGAAAGATGCTGTTATACAAACGATTGAGACTCATCCCTATTTGAAAGTACAATTATTTATGGATGAAAAAGGTGAAATCAAACAGAGAAGAAACGATGAATTGCCAGCAAAGGTGGAAATCATAGACGGTATAGAGATGGATAATTTAGTTCGTCCTTATGGATTATTTGAAGAGCCGTTATATCGATTTGAAATTCACCGTACAATGGAAGGCAATTATCTGTTCATAGACCTGCATCATTTAATTGCTGACGGAACCTCACTTGGTATTTTGCTTGAACAGATTAATCTTGCTTACAGCGGGGAAATTCTCCCTCTTGAAACATATACCAGCTATGATGTGGCTTTGGATAATGAAATGGCTGTAAATTCAGACGCTTATAAATCTGCTGAAGAATTTTATATTTCAGAATTTGGGGACTGCGGTGGGGATACAAGCTTTTATCCCGATAAGAATAATGAAAAACATACCGTAGGAAATATCAAATTTACAGAAAAGCATGTAAACTTTGAACAAATACACACATTTTGTGATAAATATGGAATTACTGAAAACGTATTTTTTATTGGCGCTTTTGGTATGCTTCTTAGTAAATATAATTTTAAAGATGAGGCTGTATTTACTACTATTTATCATGGACGTAATGATTCACGTCTGGCGGAAACAATCGGAATGTTGGTAAAAACACTTCCTGTACGTTGTCGAATTAAAGCGGATACAGAAGATTATTTAACATCACTTCAAGAGCAGCTTATGAATGCTATGGATAATGATATATATCCGTTTTCTGAAATTAGTAGGCGCTTTAATATTCAACCAAACGCTATGCTTATTTATCAAGGAGATAATTTTGCATTTGATAAAGTTGGACAGGAGAAAGCAGAGGAAATTCCTCTTTATTTAAATGCGGCTAAAGCTCCTGTGTCTCTTGCGGTTAGTATAGAAAATGGTAAATTTGTATACGAGCTGGAATACCGAAAGGATTTATTTGAATCAGAATCTATTGATTATATGCTGGAGAACTTCTCAATTACCGTACAAGGACTTGCGGAGGAAAAAACAGCGGAAGAAATAAAATTATTGTTTGAAGAAGAAAAGGAAATGAAAAACAACCCTGACTACAATGGAAAAACCTTTGTGGATTTATTTAAACAGGCTGTATCTTTATATCCTGATAATAATGCGGTACGAGATGAAAAAGGAACGCTTACATATTATGAATTGGATAGAATATCTGATTATGTTGCAGCTAAATTGACTGAAAATGGATTTGGCATAGAAAAAGTGGCAGGTATTCTTTCGGGAAGAACTAAAGAATTTGTAATAGGGTATCTTGGCATTATGAAAGCGGGCGGAGCTTATGTTCCCTTAGATCCTGAGTATCCAAAAGACAGACTTGAATATATGCTAAGCGATTCCGGCGCGGATAATCTTCTGGCGGTAAAAGAATATTCAGATTTAACTAAGTTTTATAATGGTAATATTTTATGGCTTGACGATATGATAAAAGAGGGCGAAAATTATAATTTAACTATAGAGCTTACATATCCAAAGCCTGAAAATCTTGCGTATATGATTTATACATCTGGTTCTACCGGAAAGCCTAAAGGTGTTATGATTGAACAAAGAAATTTGATAAATTTGATTATGTATATGATATCTTTCCAAAAGATAAACTCTAATGATGTAATTTCAGAGTTTGCCAGTTTCTGTTTTGACGCGTCTGTACATGATTTGTTTGCTCCTCTTGTAGTAGGCGCGCTCTTATATATTTTCCCTGAATCAGTCCGCAAAGACGCTTTGAAGGTAGCGGAAATAATAAAAAATGAAAAGATTACTATGGTAACATTTCCAACGCAAATGGGTGAACTGGTAGCGGAAATTCTTACAGAGCCGTGCGATTTGAGATTTATGACATTGGGCGGAGAAAAATTTAAACGCTTTTATAACCGAAGCTACACAATGATAAATGGATATGGCCCTACAGAAAATACAGTATCATCTACAGAGTTTGTGGTAGATAAAGAATATAAAAATATACCAATTGGAAAATCACAAATGAATGTACGCTGTTACATTTTAGATGAAAAGCTGAACCGTTTGCCTGTGGGCACGGCGGGTGAGTTATGTCTTTCTGGACGTCAGATTGCGAGGGGATATCATAATCTTCCCGAGAAAACGGCAAGTTCTTTTGTTGAAAATCCTTTTAAAACCTGCGCTGATGACGCGAGAATGTATCACACCGGCGATATGGTGAGAATGAAAGGCGACGGAAATATAGAGTACATAGGAAGAATTGATTCTCAAGTAAAAATCCGAGGCTACAGAGTAGAGTTAAGCGAAATTGAGGGAGCTATTTTATCTTATGAGGGAATCGTTGAAGCGGCGGTCAATGTTATAGAAAAAGGCGGAAACAAATATATAGCGGCATATTATACGGGTGTTTCGCCTGACGCTGAGGTATGGCAGGAATTTTTAAAACCGCTGCTGCCTGAATATATGATTCCGGCGTTTTATGTGCCTATTGAGAGTATGCCGCTTACACCGGGTGGAAAAATTGATAAACGTTCTCTTCCAACGCCTGATATTAAGACAGAGAGAGATGGCTATGAACCTCCTATAAATACGCTGCAAAAACAGCTTTGTGAGATATTTGAGAAAGCGCTTGGTATGGAAAATATCGGAATTAATGCTAATTTCTTTGAGCTTGGAGGAACTTCGCTGACAGCTTCTAAAATAGCTGTACTCTGTCTAGCGAAAAAGCTGCCTATTGTATATGCTGATATTTTCAAGTATCCTACCGTTAGACAGCTTTACGCTTTGGTAAATCAAGATTCAGTAGAGGAAACGGAAGTAAAAGATGATATATCAGATTATCCTTATGATAAATCTATCAATCGTATTCTCTTTCCAAACAGAGTAAATAACGCGGACCTTGTAAAGAAAGAAGATTTGGGTGATATTCTATTAACTGGAGCGACAGGTTTCCTCGGTATCCATATATTAAAGGAATTTTTAAATTCATATGATGGAAAGGTCTATGCGCTTGTAAGAAAAGGAAAATATTCAGCTCCCGAAAAGAGACTGATGAATATGTTAATGTATTATTTTGACGACCCTTGCGAAGAACTTTTTGGAAAGCGAATTATTTGTGTTGACGGAGATATTACAGACATAAAATCATTAAAAGTATTAAGAGAATATTCTTTTAATACACTTATTAACTGCGCGGCAAGCGTTAAACATTTCTCTTCAGACAATACGCTTGAAAAAATTAATGTAGACGGTGTCAGAAATCTGATTGCGTTATGCAGTGAGCTAAACCGAAGACTAATTCAAATATCAACAGTATCTGTCGCTGGAGAAGGAACAGGCGAAAAACCTGGTGTAGATAGAAATCTATGTGAGAATGAGCTTTATATTGGTCAGCGTGTTGCAAATGAATATATACGTACAAAGTTTTTGGCGGAGCGTTATCTGTTAGAGGCTGTTTCAAATGGTCTAGACGCAAAAATTATTCGTGTTGGCAATTTGATGAGCCGTAACTCAGATGGAGAATTTCAGATTAATTTTGTTACTAACGGATTTTTAAGAGGTGTTAGAGGATATGTCGCATTGGGAATGTTTCCAATCAGCGGTATGAACCAAAGCGCCGAATTTTCACCAATCGATTCTACGGCGGAAGCTATTTTGAAGTTGGCAGGAACAGATAAAAATTATACTGTTTATCATGCCTGCAACAGCCATCACATTTTTATGGGCGATTTGATTTATGCAATGCGCAAATATGGATTTGATATTCAAATTGTGAGCGATGAACAATTTGACAAGGCTGTAAATGAGTATGCCGCGTCACACGAAGAAAGCGGGGCAGTATCTGGTCTTATTGCTTACGCGTCAAGAAATGAGGAACAGGTTTATTCGGTTGGATATAAGAATCAGTTTACTACAGAAGTATTATATCGTTTGGGTTATAAATGGCCAATTACTGACGACAATTATCTGGAACACGCAATTAGTGCGCTTGATAAGCTTGGATTTTTTGATTAAAAAAAAGTTATGCAAATTATTGTCTGGAGAAGAATAAAGATGGTACGTTTATATGCGACAAATATTAAAGAACTACCTAGCCCTATGGAAAATTCTATGTTGCTTAATACTATAAGCGCTGAGCGAAAACAGAGAATTATGAAGTATTTGAAAGTTCAAGACAGGAAAAGATGTCTTGGAGCAGGACTTTTGTTAAATAAAGTCCTGCCCCGTTATGGGGTGTTACCTGCTAATGTCAGAATTAGAGCGGATGGTAAACCCGAATTAGACGGTGTGTTTTTTAACCTGTCACATTCTGGAAATATTGTAATTTGTGCCGTATCAGAAAAAGAGATAGGATGCGATATAGAAAAAGTTGAAAAAACACCCGAAGGAGTATCAGAACGTTTTTTTTGTCCGAGTGAAACTGCTTATATACAAGCGGGTATAGGAAGTGAGCGGGATAACAGATTTTTTAGAATTTGGACTATGAAAGAAAGCTATATTAAAATGACCGGAGAGGGAATGAACCTTTCATTTGAATGCTTTGAGTTTCTTATTGATGATTTTAAAAAAGTTAAAGTATGTCGAAAAGGTAATATACTTTCTTGTCATATAATGGAATATGATATTCCGGGATACAAAACGACTGTATGTGCGGAGGAAAACGATTTTTTTGGAAATGTGGAGTATATTGATATAGGCAATCAGTTTTAAGATAATATAAGATAAAAATTATTTTTTTACAAATTTATTTTATTTTTAAAATATTAGCTTGTTTAATTATAAGTATACAATAAACAAATCTGTTCTAAAATCTATATTTATTATTAACGAGCAGGTTTAGTATTATAGAATAAGGAGAATAAATTTATGGAAATTAAAACAATAGTAAATGGAACAGAAATGACAGTTGTACTTGAAGGAAGACTGGATACAACTACCGCACCAGAACTTGAGAAAGAAATTGAGGCAAAATTGGATAATATAGATACTTTGATATTGGAATTTGAGAAGCTTCAGTATATTTCCAGCGCGGGTTTGCGTGTGCTCTTGGGAACACAAAAGAAAATGAACGCAAAAAAGGGCAGTATGGTAATTAAACACTTGAACGAAATGATTATGGAGGTTTTTGAAATGACTGGTTTTATAGATATTCTTAATATTGAAAATTAATTTTATAACTTATTTGAATAAACATTTTCAATAACCTATATCAAAGCAGTAAAAGAATAAGCAGTCAATTTTTAATAAAGTTTGATATATAAATAAATTCTTTTGCTGATTTGCTCTGAAAGTTTTGTAAATCGTTATAGTGCATCGATTGACAGAAAAGAGTCTGTCAATCGGTGTTGCTTGGGTTATCAAATAGGTCTAATATACATATTTATGGTTTATGTAATTAATTTATAAGTTTCCAAAGCAATAAGTAAAACAAAATATACTTACTAAAATTAAGAATATTAAAAATTAAGAAGTATTTTTGAAAATAAGAGGAATATGTCATATGTTGGAATTTGAAAAAATAAGCTTGGAAAAAAAGCGTTTATTTGATAAATATTTTTACCGATATGGGGAGGGGTCTTGTCAGCATTCTTTTGTGTCTTCCTATTGCAGAAATAAGAAATATGGAGATATGTTTTGCGAAAGAGGAAAATATTTATATATTCTTCGCTCAAATCTTTGTACTGAAAAAGAACGTATTTATCTTTTTCCTATGGGCGATACATCAGATATACAAAAAATAAAAAAAGCTATAGAAGAAATATTAAAAGACGCTCATGAATATGGCACTACTGTTCAATTTGAAACAGTAACAAAAAAAGCAAAAGATTTAATATTAAATCTTTTTCCAGATAGATTTAAAGCAGAGTACAGACGAGATTTAAGTGAATATTTATATAGTTTTAATAAGCTCGCAAATCTTCCAGGGAAAAAGTTGAAGCAAAAGCGATACGATGCTAAAAGATTTACACAAAAGTATGAAGGGCAATATGACATACAGAAAATTTCCAGTAAACATATTGAAAGCATAAGGAAATTTCAGAAATATTGGATTGAGGAAAAAATGGGCGGAATTGAGAATACAGAACTGAAAATCGAAAATGACGCTGTTAATATTGGACTCGATAATTTTGAACTTCTTAACTTATCAGGAATTGTCGCATTTATTAATGGAGAACTTAAAGGCTATACATGTGGTGTAGCAATAACTCCATTAGTTTATGATGCTATTTTTGAAAAGGGAGATATAAATATTCCTAATATATATAGAATTTTAAATCGTGATACTGTCAGACTTTGCTGTGAGAAATTTAAATATATTAACAGAGAAGAAGATTTGGGCATTGAGGGATTGAGAAAATCAAAATTATTTTATCAGCCGGATATTATTCTTGAAAAATATATTGTAACAGAATTAATATAATCTAAAAAACATCTATGTTCTTACATTTTGCCTTTTTATTTGTTCTTTCAGCGTTGCTTTTTGATTTATATAGCTATGATGAAAAACTTTGACAAAACAGACGAATAAATTAGCCAAAGATATGAAAGATTAATTAACCCGTATTTTCTTAGGCAAGAACAGAAAAGAATAAGTATTATAAAACCGGAGGAAAATCATATGAAAGGTAAAAGACAGCATATAAAACAAAGGGTTCGAGCGATGGTTTTGCTTATTGCTGTGTTTTCGCTTATAATAAACAGCGCTGTAAGCATTATAGGTATGTTGCGTATTAAAGATGACAGCAGTAAAACATTAATTGAACAAATGAGATTGAATATTAACAATATTCTTATAAGTAAGGCTGATTTCGCTGACTCAAATTTTGGAAAATATGCCGATTATATTAGTAATTTTGCTGATTACATAAATGAATTATACAAAAATACAAACTCCTATATAAGGCGGCAGGTATTGCCTCCGGATATATTAAACAAAAATAAGCTTACTATGCAAAGAACGTTTTCCTCAAGAAATATCAAACTTGAGGATGTGGAAAATGAATTATCGCTTTTGGGAAATTTGGAGCAAATCTGGAAACCTATAGTTATGAGAAACAGTGACGTAATTACTAGCGTATATATTGGCACAGAAAGTGGATTTATGATTTCTTATGACAATTACTCTGAGCTTGACGAGGGTGAAACGGAATCATACTACAATTATTTTGACTCAATATGGTATAAAGGCGCGAAAGAAAAGAATACAGTTTTTTTTACAGAGGTTTACAGAGATTCTTATGGCAGAGGTCTTATGATAAGCTGCGCCGCTCCTTTCTATGATGAAAATGATGAATTTGCCGGTGTTGTATGTATGGATATGCTTATATCTGATTTGTACCGCTCGGTAATAAGTCTTAATTTAGGAGAAAAAACAGAGGCATTTTTGATTGACAATTTCGGAAATATTATTACAGATAAAGAAGAAAATTCACAAAATACAACATTTAATAATATTTATGAAAACGTTAATATAGAAGAAAGCTTAGCAAAAAATATAATGGAGGGCAAAAAGGGTGTTTTATTATCTGATAACGGTTCTTATTACGCTTATACTTTGCTTACAAGGGTACCTTGGAAACTTTGTTTTTCTATTCCTCAAGATACAGTTCTTAAACCTGTACATAATATGAATGTTGAGATTATAAAAACTATTATATTATTTGTAGTTTTCTTCATTGTAATTATTATACTTGTACTTTTTGTATCAAAAAAACTTTCCAGACAGTTTACAGAGCCTCTTATTTCACTTGGAAAGGATGTAGCTGTAATAAGTAAAGGTAACTTGGATTATAGTGCGAAAATATATAATAATGATGAAATAGGTGACCTTGCTGCCGAATTTAATAACATGGCTTCTTCTTTAAAGAAATATATTGATGATTTTACGGCGATAACAGTTGAAAAGGAACGTATAGGAGCTGAACTTAACGTTGCTACACAAATACAAATAGGAATGATTCCAAATGTATTTCCTGCTTTTCCTGATATAAAAGAAATAGACGTTTATGCTACAATGACTCCCGCTAAGGAGGTAGGCGGAGATTTCTACGACTTTTTCTTTGTTGATGAAACACACTTTGCTATGGTTATAGCGGACGTATCGGGAAAAGGCGTGCCAGCGGCACTTTTTATGATGATATCAAAAATTCTTTTAAATGACCGAGCAATGATTGGCGGTACACCAAGTGATATATTGGCATTTGTCAATGACAGACTTTATGCGAGCAATTTAGCGGATATGTTTGTGACAGTATGGTTTGGAATTTTAGATATCAATACGGGTGTCGTAATGGCGGCAAATGCCGGACATGAATATCCGGCAATTACAAATACTGATGGTATATTTGAACTTCATAAAGATAAACATGGATTTGTATTAGGAGGAATGGAAGGTATTAAATATAAGGATTACACTTTTACACTAAATAAGGGAGATTATTTATACCTTTATACAGATGGAGTCCCTGAAGCTACATATGATGAAAGTATTTTTTTTGGTAAAGAGAATATGTTAAACTCTCTTAATAAAAAGAAAGGAAGAACACCTGAAAACATACTTAAAGATGTTAAATCTGATATTGATAATTTTGTAAAGAATGCGCCTCAATTTGACGATATTACAATGCTTTGCGTCAAATATAATGGAAAAGAGGGCTAACTATGGAAAAATTTAAAGTAAGAGCTGAAATTAAAAATTTAGAATATGTTATTGCGTTTGTTGACAGTGAACTTAAAAAACATAATTGTTCTGATAAAGCAAAAATGCAGATTACAATTGCGGTTGAAGAAATATTTGTAAACATCGCGCGTTATGCTTATGGTAATAATATAGGAAACGTTGTTATATATTTTAATTCTACTGATAATCCTAAAAATATTTCCATAAAATTTATTGATGAAGGTATTAAATATAATCCTATTGAAAAAAAAGACCCAGATATTACTCTTTCCGCTGAAGAAAGACAAGTAGGAGGATTAGGTATTTATATGACAAAAAAAATTATGGACGATATAAAATACGAATATAAGGACGGTCAAAATATTTTAATAATTAATAAAATATTGGAGTAATCTTAGTATTATTTGACTATTCTTTGCGTTCTTGTTTTAAAAAATGAAAAAATACACTCTATGTGTCTACCTTTAGAGGTATTAGAACTTTTTAAATTACGTATCTTTTCAAAATCAGCATAGTGGTAAATCTATAAAGTAGTGTTATAAAGAAAACAATCTTTATCTTTTGAAAACAATATGGTTGTTATAAATGAAATTTTCATTATATTATATTTTCCTATAAATCATTATCAATTTTAATGAATAAAAAATGAGAGAAAGAAAATTATAGAATACACTGTAAATATCGTAAATTGGCTATGCGTACTTAATTAAATGTTTTTAATATTTAATAGAAATGGATAAATAGAAATATAATTGATTATTTATGAGTATAGTAAAATTACGTGAGTTCGACAAAAAAACGCAAAAAAATTTTTGAGCACACTTAAATAAAGGGTTCAAGAACCCATATTTATAGG
>CAOJPS010000035.1 GCA_948441255.1 uncultured Eubacteriaceae bacterium
CCTTTGCGATAGAAAAAGGTTCCATTAATTATAAATTTTCATCGAACTCACATTAATTTAATGACAAAAAAGCTTGACCACAATAATATAATGTGATAAAATGTTAGGAAAATTTATGTCAAGAAAAGGTGATAAAAATGGATAAAGAAATACCATACAAAATATATCTTGAAGAAAATGAAATGCCAAAATATTGGTATAATGTACGTGCTGATATGAAAAACAAACCTGCTCCTCTTTTAAATCCAGTTACATTAAAACCAATGACGTCAGAAGAATTGGAAGTCGTTTTTTGTAAAGAATTAGTTGAACAAGAACTTAATGATACAGATGCTCATATAGATATTCCGGAAGAAATTCAAAAATTTTATAAAATGTACCGTCCTTCTCCATTAGTTAGAGCATATTGTCTTGAGGAAAAACTTCAGACTCCAGCAAAAATTTATTATAAATTTGAAGGAAATAATACAAGCGGAAGTCATAAACTAAATTCAGCGATAGCGCAGGCATATTATGCTAAAAAGCAAGGTTTAAAAGGCGTTACCACAGAAACAGGAGCGGGACAATGGGGAACAGCACTGTCAATGGCTTGTTCATACTTTGGATTAGATTGCAACGTTTATATGGTAAAAGTATCTTATGAACAAAAACCATTTAGACGTGAGGTTATGCGTACTTATGGCGCAAGTGTCACTCCATCTCCATCAAATCAGACAGAAGTCGGACGAAAAATTCTTGCCGAACACCCAAATACAACAGGAAGTTTAGGATGTGCTATTTCAGAAGCCGTTGAAACTGCCACATCAAAAGAAGGCTATCGTTATGTTCTTGGGAGTGTATTAAATCAAGTTCTTTTACATCAATCAATAATTGGTCTTGAAACCAAAACAGCTATGGATAAATACAATATAAAACCTGACATAATTATTGGATGTGCCGGTGGCGGCTCAAATTTAGGCGGTCTGATTTCACCGTTTATGGGAGAAAAATTAAAAGGTATTGCCGATTATGAATTTATAGCCGTAGAACCTGCCTCTTGTCCAAGCTTTACAAGAGGTAAATTTGCGTATGACTTTTGTGATACAGGTATGGTTTGTCCTCTGTCAAAAATGTATACATTAGGAAGTGGGTTTATTCCTTCCTCAAACCACGCTGGAGGATTACGCTATCACGGTATGAGTTCAGTCCTTTCACAGCTTTATGATGACGGATTAATGAAAGCTGTTGCCGTTGAGCAAACCTCTGTATTTGAGGCGGCACAAAAGTTTGCGAGAATAGAGGGTATATTACCCGCTCCTGAAAGCAGTCACGCAATTAAAATAGCAATTGATGAGGCATTAAAATGCAAAGAAACAGGCGAAGATAAAACAATTCTTTTCGGACTTACAGGAACAGGTTATTTCGATATGGTAGCATATCAAAAATTTAACGATAATGAAATGTCAGATTATATCCCTACAGATGAGGATTTAAAAGCTGGTTTTGACAATATACCAAAATTTCCGGGAAATAGCATTTAATTATAATTACCTTGACTAGTAAAAAATTTAAAGCGGCACCTATTTAATGATATAAAATAGGCGCCGCCTTAATATTTTTTAGAAAATATTAAATATACTTTTAAACTCACTTTCGGTCAATTCTCTAACTTCTCCCTCAGCAAGTTTCTCATCAAGCGTAAGTCCTCCAAATCCAACCCTTTTTAAATATAAAACTTTTTTTCCAGTAGCAGCAAACATTTTTTTTATCTGATGAAATTTTCCTTCTGAAATTTCAACAAAAACATTTGTTCTATCTTCTAATACCTTAACAATTTCAAGTTTAGCGCTTTTACAAAGTTCCCCATTTTCAAGCAAAACACCTTTAGAAAAATACTCAACATCATATTCAGAAACAATACCAAGTACAGTAGCAAAATATTTTTTCCATACGTGTTTTTTAGGAGAAAGAGTATTATGAGCAAATTCTCCGTCATTAGTTAAAATCAAAAGTCCAACTGTATTTTTATCAAGCCTGCCAACAGGAAAAACATTAAATTTTTTATATTTTTCCGGCAAAATGTCAATTACAGTTTTTTCTTCTTTATCCTCTGTTGCCGAAATAACTCCTGACGGCTTATTCATAATAAGATAAACATATTTTTTATAAATAATTTCCTTTCCGTCAACAAAAATACTGTTTTTATCTGTATCAATTTTTATATCACTTTTATTGATTAATTTCCCATCAACTGTAACTTTTCCAAGATTAATAAGATTTTTAACATTTTTTCTGCTTCCTATACCACAATTTGAAAGCATTTTATCTATTCTCATAACAGGCATAAATTTCCCCCAAAATAAACAAAAAACACATAAATATTAATAATAACTATTATTACAGCACTTTAAAAAACACTTTTTCAAAATAATTTCAGCCTCGTTCACTAATAAATTCATAAGATATATTATAATTTTTAGCATAAGTTTCCGCGCTTGATTCTTTATAGCAATAGATAATCAAATCTTCACTGCATCCATAAAAAATATCAGAATCTATAATAATCATACTATTTAAAATTGTCACATTTTTTAAATTTTTACATCTAATAAAAGCAAAATTTCCAATATTTCTCGCGCTATTGGGAATTACAATATTTGTAAGACTTTCACACGAATCAAAAGCGTTTTCTCCAATATTAGCAAATCCCTCCGGAAATATAACACTTATTAAATTTTTACACGAATCAAACGCGTCATTTCCAATAGTCCATACACTATCAGGTATAATATATATTTCGTTTTTTAAACCGTCAGGATAATCAAGAATCTGAAACTTATCCTTGTTAAACAGCACACCATCAATACTTGTGTACATTGTATTTTTTTCATCAACATTTATGCTTTCCAGATTTTCACATCTGAAAAAAGCGTTACTTCCAATATTAATTATCTTTTCAGGAATATTTATATTTCTAAGATTAACACAATGAGAAAAAGCAAACTTACCAATACCTACTACATTTTGAGGTATCACCAAATCTGTTAATTTACGGCAATCCTCAAACGAGAAATTCCCAATACTTATTACACTTTCAGGTATTAACACACTTATAAGATGATTATTATTAAACGCGTAATCTCCGATTTCTGTCACTCCGTCAGGAATTTCATAAATCATATTTACACATCCTTTAGGATAAGCCAAAATTCTCAATTTATCTTTACTGAACAGAACTCCGTCAACACTTGTAAATTCCGTATTTTTTTTATTCACATATATACCTTTTAAAATATCACAATCAACAAAAGCGCTGCAATCTATATTATTTGTTTTTTCTGGTATTAAAATTCCCGTAAGAGCGTTGCATTCATAGAAAGCGTACCCCCCAATGCTGATAGATTCTTTGGGAATAACCATACCCGTAAGATTTTCACATCTGGCAAATGCCCAATCCCCAATACTAGTTACAGTATCAGGAAATACCACAGTTGTAAGATTTGTACAATCACAAAAAGTTTCACTTTCTATGCTCCTTACGCCGCTCGGACTTGATATATTAGTTAGATTTTTACAGCCTTTAAAGGCTTCGCCTCCTATAGCGCTTATACTATCAGGAAGTGATATTTCTGTAAGATTTTCGCAAAACTCAAAAGCCTCATTTTCTATTTTAATAATTTTAACACCATAAATATTGTCGGGAATAACAGCGGAAATAACTGTATTGTCACAATCTGTTATTGTTCCCGTATATGGGTCATAATAAATATTTCCCCCCTCCACCGCATAGAACATACTCCTGTTTCTTTTCTCCTCTAAAAACAAATCATATTCCTCTGTTGAAAATAACTCATTTTTTTCCAATTCATCAAAACTTTTGTTATATTCTGTGTATATATGACAAAATAATTGAATAATTAAATATAAAACCGTTGTGGTAAGTAATATTATTAAAACTTTCCTTTTTTTCATATAGTAAGCCCTTCACAAATCAAAAAATTATTCCTCAATTGATTTTTCATAATATGTTTTCAGTTTTTTATATACCTTTCCATAAACAGTATTTTGAGGATATTTTCCTCTTGCTCCTTTTTTTCCGGACTTAATTCCTGTTAATATTGATATTCCCTCATCAATTGAAGATATAGGATAAATATGAAATTTACCTTCTTTAACTGCTTCAATAACCTCATTTTTCAAGACAATATCCTTAATATTTTGAACAGGAATAATAACGCCTTGATTCCCTGTCAAACCTCTTTTTTTACAGATATCAAAAAATCCCTCAATTTTATAAGTAACTCCGCCAATAGGCTGAATCTTTCCTTTCTGATTAACACTTCCCGTAACAGAAATTTCCTGATTAATCGGCAAATCAGAAAGACTTGAAAGAATACAATATAATTCAGTACTTGAAGCGCTGTCACCGTCAATACCATTATAATTTTGTTCAAAGCAAATTCTGCAAGATAAAGAAAGAGGAAAATCCTGAGCAAAATTCTCACCAAGAAAACCAATAATAACTTGAACGCCCTTATCGTGAATATTGCCGCTCATTTCCGCTTCTTTTTCAATATTAACAATTCCAGCTTTTCCCATATAAGTAGTAGCTGTAATTCTTGTAGGCTTTCCAAAAGTATAACCACCCATATCCATAACGGCAAGACCATTAATTTGTCCCACTTTGTAACCCTCTGTATCAATCATTATCTCGTTTTCAAAAATCATATCGTCAAGCTTGTTTTCATACAATCTTATTCTCTCTAACTTTTTCTCAATAGCTTTAACAACATATTTTCTTGAAATAACATCAGCATTGTCAAGTTTAGCCCAAACATTGGATTCTTCAAGAATTTCATTAAGCTGACTAAATTTTGTTGTAAATTTATCCTGCCTTTCGGCAATTCTTGAGGAGTATTCAATAATTTCAGCAACAGCGGAAACATCAAAGTCAAGAACATCTTTCCTATCTGCGAACTTTTTAACAAACTGGCAAATAGCAAATTGATTTTTAGAATTTTTATCCATTTCATAATCAAACATAGAACAAATTTTAAAAAGTTTCAAAAATTCATCATCATTTTCGCTAAGCAAATCATAATAATAAGATGTACCAATAAGTATAATTTTAACATCCACTTCAATTTTCTCTGGTTTAATTGTAGAAACAGAAATACCACCAAGTTGATATTCTTTCAAAGGCTCAATAACAATCTCGCCAGTTTTTATAACTCTTTTCAAAGCTTCCCAAGAATACATATTAGAAAGTAAATCAACAACAGATAAAATAAGATATCCTCCATTAGCCTCATGCAAAACACCTGGTTTAATTTTCATATAATCTGTTGTAAAATTGCCATACTCATTATCATATTCAATATCACCAATCAAATTTGTGTAAGTAGGATTATAATTTTCAATTACTGGCGCTCCCACTGTTTCTGAATTATCCACAATAAGATTTATTTTATATTTTGACAAACTATCCTCATTACTTTTTTTGCTTAGCCATGGCGCCATAAGCTGCATAGCGTCTTCCTCATCAGAATCTTCCTCAACAAAACAGTCAGCGTTATCAATAATATCCTCTTTGACTGCTTGAAGATATTTTATAACATCATCATTAAGAGTATATTCTTCCTGAAGCGCGCTAAAAAATCTCCCCACAATTAAAAGACTTGTATTATACTCAATATCATCTATTTCTTTTTTAGTATCTTTCTCATAATCTTTTATCACACGCATAATTTCAGCGGCTTTTTCCTGTACAATTTCTGATTTTTCCGAAATCGTATCTTTTTGCTCATCTGTAAGAGTTTCAAAATCATCTTCCGAGATAGTTTGCCCATCAATAATAGGCAAAAAATACATCCCCGAATTTGTCATTTTAACTCCAAATTCGTGTTTTTTTGCTTCTTCAGTCATTTTTTTAATAACATCATCTCTTTTATCCTGATAATCTTTAAGAATTTTGTCTTTTTCATTTTCAAAATTATCCGAAATAAAAGCTTTTGGAATTTCAATACTTAAAACATTAATAACCTCATCAAAATCATCTTTAAACTTCTTCCCCATACCCGCTGGAAATCTCAATAATTTTGGACATTTAGGATTTTCAAAATTATAAACATAACATAAATCATCAGGAGTAGGCTCGGTTTTGGCAATTTCCGCGGCGTATTTTTTAGCGAATGTCGTTTTTCCTGTTCCAGGAACTCCCGAAACATAAATATTATAACCTTTAGATTTAATTCTAAGACCAAAATCCAGTGCATCAGAAGCGACACTCTGACCAATTATATCTGAAAATGACTCAATTTCTTTAATAGACTTAAATCCAAGTTCATCAATATTACAAAAATTTTTCAAATTATTATATTTAAGTTCATTAAACATTTCTTTCCCTCCCCCAACAAATAAATGTAAAAACAAGTTAATCTATAGAGAAACAGCAAAATAACAATAGACCGCCTCTAATAAAATCTGATATTTTACAGTCAATTTTCTGATTCAAAATATTTCCACATAATAATAGCGTCTTCTTTTGTATCAGAATAATATTCCTTTCTTATTCCCGACATTATAAATCCATTTTTTCTATATAAACTTATAGCGTCTTGATTTCCTCTCCTAACCTCAAGGGTCAATCCAATCATTTCTTTATCCTTAGCTATCTTTTCCAATTGTCTTATAATCATCATACCGATTCCCTGTCGTCTATACTCTTTTAAAACAGCTATATTTGTAATATGTCCCTCGTTGACAACGTGCCACATACCTCCATAACCTACTATTTTATCATTTTCATCATCATACGCCACAACATAAAGAGCGAACTCATTATTTTTAATTTCCCGTTCAAAATTAGCCCTTGACCAAGGTATATCAAAACTTTGAATCTCAATTTTAAAAATATCATCAATATGTTTTTCCGAGGCATCAACAATCGTTATCATTTTTAAGTTTTTCCCTTTCGTCATATTCTCTCTCAGCCTGGGATTTTCTTAAATAAGTAAGCTCAAACTCTTTTGAATCAACAATAAGTCCTTTTAAAGCATAATCAATAGCTAGAGCGCCAACTGAAGCTGCTCTTTGATAGGATAAATTAGAAAAAGCAAGAACATAATTTTTATTAAAATTTTTTATAGTATCTCTATAAGCCTCAATACCATCACCGACAAAAATAACATTTTTATCAAATCCATCAAGCTTATTAAGTACAATATTTATATCCTCCGCCATATATTCGCTTAAACGCTTAAAACATTTTTTTTCCCATGTATAAAACGCCGTATACACCTGGCTTCTTCTTGCGTCCATAATGGGAACAATAATATTTTCATTCATAAAAATATTATACGCAAGCGCGTCAAGAGTGGGAACAGGAACAATTTTTTTATTCAAAGCAAAAGCAAGTCCCTTAGCTGTTGCCCCCCCTATTCTCAAACCGGTAAAAGAGCCTGGCCCGCTTGAACAAGCAATATAATCAACAGAACTCAAATCAAGTTCAACCATATTTTTCAAATAATCAATCATAGGCATAATTGTCTGAGAGTGAGTTTTTTTATAATTTGTCGTAAATTCGGCAATAGTTTTTGTTTCGTCCACAAGAGCGACACTTGCGACAAGTGAAGAAGTATCAACAGCAAGAATTTTCATTAAAAAACACCTCTTAATTTAAAATTATAAAACCACAAAAAAGACTTAAAATTCACTCGTCAATTTTAATACTTCTGTAATTTTCACCTTTTGATAAATCCTTTTCAATACTAATCCATATAGCATTTTCCGGTATAGCGTCTTTAACTATATCCGCCCACTCAATAAGACAAACACCGCTACCAAACAAATACTCGTCAAAACCAAGTTCAAAAATCTCATCAGAACTTTTCAATCTGTAAACATCAAAATGATAAAAAGGCAATCTTCCATTTTGATATTCATTTAAAATAGTAAAAGTAGGACTTGTAATATCTTCTTCTAAAAGAAGACCCTCCGCAAATCCTTTTGAAAAAACAGTTTTTCCAGCCCCCAAATCACCTGTAAGACAAAAAATATCTTTTTTTCTTGCTTCCGTTCCTAACAAAAAACCTGCTTGCTTTGTATCATCGGAAGAAAAAGCTTCAATAATCATTGTAATTTCCTTTCTTAAAAAATATTTCAAAATACTAATTAAATTTTCGCTTGTAATATAGTCAATAAAAATTTTTTTATAAAATTATTTTTATTGTGCTATATTTTCCTAAAAAAGTTTATGAGTTTGTATTTTGTGTAACTTCTGTATAGCTATCCAAATCATTTGGCAAATCAAATTTCGTAGAGTTAATATTTGAAATAGCAACATTAATTTTTATGTCACAATCCACCATCAAAGAATTAAAATTCTGTTCATTTGTACCCTCATAAAGCGTATCCTTTGCAATAATATCAAAATTACAGTATCTTAAAATCCCATCGTTTCCAACAAGAGCATAAATTTTGCATTTACTCATAATGAAATCATATTCCGAAACTCTTAAATATGAAGTAAGTTTTGGAACAAACTCAGGAGTTTCCTGTTGTAAAACAGCAACATTCAAATCAAATTCAATTTCTGTTCCCTCATCAGTTACTTTAATAACAGGAGGAACATTAGGAGTAAGAACATTATTTGTTAATTTAAAAATATTAATATTTCCTTCTGTAAGAATATCCGAATATTGAGACTTAATTTTTCTATTTTGAGAATTATAAAAAAATCCATCTTTAAAATATCCCTCAATTTCCTCTGTCTGTTCTTCCATATTAAACGCGGTTTTAATTTCCGCCTCTTTATTTCCATTAGAATCATTTTTAGCTTTAAGTTCCGCAGACATATCCCACGCCCCGACTTTATCACCTGTTGAAACATTCATACTTGTATTTGCTGAAACTGTATAAGAATCGGATGCGAAAAATTTATCTAAAGCAGAATTAAAATTTTCAACAGCATTTTCAGGATTTATATCAGAATTAACTTCATCTCCCGAACACCCAGCCAAAATAGATACAGCCAAAATAAAAACAAATAAAATTTTAAGCTTCATAAAAACCTCCCAAACAACATAAAATATAAATTATTTTAAATTCAAAGCAAGTCGCTTCATTTCCTCAGCAGCTTTAAGAGTAGCGTCTGTAATTTCAACGCCACCTGTAAGTCTTGCGATTTCAAAAATAATTTTTTTATAATCCAACTCACATATAGTTGTAAATGTGTTCTTTGAATCAGATATCTTTTCAATAAGAAAGTGACTGTCACCCATAGCGGCAATTTGCGGAAGATGAGTAATACATAAAATCTGATGTTTTCTTCCCAAATCAGAAAGTTTTTGAGCAACCTGCTGAGCTGTTCTTCCGCTCACTCCTGTATCAATTTCATCAAAAATAAATGTTTCAATTGTATCCGCGTCAGCCAAAACCACTTTCATAGCAAGCATAACTCTGCTCATTTCACCGCCAGAAGCAATTTTAGCGAGAGATTTCAAGTCTTCTCCAATATTTGGCGAAATAAGAAACTCAATTTTATCTCTGCCATTTGTCGTAAATTCCTCTTTTTTAGAAATATCAACTTTAAACCGAGCGTTTTTCATACCTAGCTCTTTTAATGTAGTTTCAACGCTTGTTTCAATTTTTTTCCCCTCTTTTTTTCTTTATAAAGAAATAGCGTCACAAATCTTTCTTATTTCATTTTCAAGCGCTTTCTTTTTTTCAAGTAATTTTTTGAGTTCTTCTTCACTATTAAAAATAAAATCAAGTTTTTCCTTCAATTTTTCAGAATAATTTATTATATCTTTAATACTTTTCCCATATTTTCTTTTTATTCTATAAAGAAAATCCAGCCTCTCCTCAATAACGTTAAGCTCGTCCGAATTATTTTCAATACTATCACCATATGTGCTTATTTGATTAATAACATCTTCAAGGTCAGCGGAAATTCCCTCAAGTGCGGAGCAAATATCTTTTTGTTCCAAATCAAGCTCAGAGATTTTAAACAAACAATCCAACGCTGAATAAATCTGGTCTGAAACAGAAACATTTTCATTTCTATACAAAATTGACAAAGCTTTGTCAGAATACTCTTTAAGTTTTTCCGAGTTATTAAGAATTTTTCTGCGTGCGATAAGTTCTTCCTCCTCATTTTCTTTAAGAGATGCGCTTTCAATTTCATCAATTTGAAACTGATAAGACTCAATTTTTCTCTGACGTTCTCTCCCGCTCCCCTCAATACTACGTATATCTTTCAATATACTTTTATATTCCTTGTATTTTTGAGATAGCTGGTTCTTAAATTTATCAATAACATTTCCGCAGAATTTGTCAATAATAACAATGTGTTTTGCCGGATTCATAAGTGATTGATATTCGTGCTGTCCGTGAGTATCGATTAAAAAAGAAGAAATCTCTTTAAGCATAGTAACAGTAACATTTTTACCGTTTATCTTACAATTAGTTTTTCCCAAAGAATTTATATTTCTTGAAATTAAAATACAATTGTCCTCATCAACTTCAATTCCCAATCCGGCAATTTCTTTAACAACATAATCGTTCTCAACAAAAATAAGCAATTCCACTAATGCTTTAACAGCATTTTTTTTAATAAAATCTTTACCTGGTCTTTGTCCCGTAGCGAAAGCAATACTATCAATAATAATTGATTTACCCGCGCCTGTTTCCCCAGAAAGAATATTCAGACCTTTATTAAACTCAATATTGATTTTTTCTATAAGAGCAACATTTTCTATGTATAAATGTTCTATCATAAATCAATACCACCTTTTCAAATCATTCATAAATTACAGACTTAAGCTGTTTAATAAAATTAACGGCATTTTTCTCCGACCTAATAACACAAAATATAGTATTATCACCAGCTATACTGCCAAGGATTTCCGAATTTTCCATAGAATCTAAAACAGCGGCAACACCCATAGCCATACCATCAATAGTTTTTATAACAACAATATTTTTAGAACAATCAATATGAATAACAGCACTTTTAAAAATTTCTATAAGTTTTTCAGAAACCACAGGAACGTCCTCTGATAAAACAGCATATTTTTGTTTTTTTCCATCTGTAATCTTAGTTATCTTAAGTTCTCTAATATCGCGAGAAATTGTAGCCTGCGTAACAGAAAACCCCGAATCCAGCAATTTTTTCGCCAGTTCTTCCTGAGTTTCAATATCATTTTTATTTATTATATCAATAATTTTTGATTGGCGTTCAGTTTTCATAATTATATCACTTTCTGATTTACAGCATTTTTAATAATGATTCTAAAGAAATAATAATTAAATTATAACACTCTATGTTTTTAAGTTCAATTAATTTTTTAAAAAAACAAAAAACAAAAGTTTCTCATATATTAATAAGCAATTGATAATTTGATATTAACTATTTCTGTACTGCTCCCTATTCTTATTGGAACTCCCCAAGTACCACAGCCTGATGTTACAATAATATTAAAGTTGTCATCTTTCATATATCCATAATTCAAGTCATTTGAAATACTTGATAAAAAATTAATTGGAAAAATCTGACCAGCGTGAGTATGTCCTGAAAGCTGTAAATCAATGTCATTTTCTTTTGACTCGTCAATCCCCACAGGCCTATGGTCAAGAAGAATAACTGGAAATTCCTTATTAATATCTTCCAAAATTTCCGCGACTCCTTTTCTTTCAACACCATTTTCTCGACGCACTTCCATATCCATTCTGCCCGCAACATAAAAACTATTGTCAACAAGAGCATATTCGTCTTTTAAAACATTAATTCCCGAATTTTGAATAAATTTAATTGAGTTTTCAGCGTCACCACTATAATACTCGTGATTTCCAGTAATATAATAAACACCAAATCTGCTTTGAAGCCCTGAAAAAGTATTACTTGCGTACTCTTTTAAATATTGACTTGTACCCTCATCAAAAATATCTCCGCAAAGAAAGATTATATCAGGATTAATACCGTTAATTGTAGCAACAATCTCATCAAGTTCATCTTCTTTAATTGTAGTACCAATGTGAGTGTCTGAAAACATAACAACATTAAAATTTTTAATTTCTCCTGTATTCTTACGATCAATCAAAACATCATATTCCTTAACAGTAATATCCGAAGCGTTATAAACACCATAAATTATCACCAAAAAAGAAACAATAACAACAAATATTCCTCTTGCGTAGATTTTAGATAAAATATCTCTAAAAATTCCGTTAAAATGAATTTTATTAAAAATAAATCTCAAAATCCCACAAATCAAAAATAACAAAAACATATAGAATGAAGCTGTTATAAAACCAAAACCTACAATATTTAAAACTTCATTAATTTTACCAGAATAATTAGAACCTCTCATAAAAAACATAGCAAAAAACAAGCAGAGCAATATAATATGAACAGGCAAAGCAGTTAAAAAATACCATTTTCTATTTTTGCCATAACATTTTTGTATTTTAAACGCGTCATAAACATTAATTAAAATAAGCAGTAAACCTATAAGAACAAAAAAAGGCATCAAAAAAAATCTCCTCCTACTATTTTTTATAATTTTTGTCTTCCAAAAGATTACCTCCAGCAATAGCCTCTCTAGCAAGAAAATCGCATCTTTCATTTTCAATATTGTCAGCGTGTCCTTTAACCCAAATAAAATTAACTTCGTGCTTATCCAAAAGTTCAAGCATATCAATCCATAAATCAACATTAGAAGCCATATCAGTTTTATTTCTTTTCCAATTATTTTTTTTCCATTTATCAACCCAGCCTTTTGTTATTGCGTCAATAACATATTTAGAATCACTATAAAGTGTAACCTTACATTTTTCTTTTAATGCTTCAAGGCTTTTAATAACGGCTAACATCTCCATACGATTGTTTGTAGTACATCTATATCCCTGAGATAATTCTTTTCTTTTTCCATTATAAATCAAAACAATTCCATATCCTCCCGGACCAGGATTTCCTGAACAGGCTCCGTCTGTATAAATATCAATATTTTTCAATATAATCCTCCCCTTTTAAACCAAAAATATCAAAAACTATTTTTTCTTTTATATCATCAAGAGGAGCGATAAATTTTTTCTCCTTTAAATAATCAAAAAAACCACAGTCATCTTTAAAAACAATTTTATACGAATGTAAAAACTGATTTTCAAAACCATATTTTATTTTAAAAAATCTATTAATTTCAGAATTTCCATATTTAGTATCACCAATAACATTACAACCTATAAATTTAAAACTCGCTCTTATTTGATGAGATTTTCCAGTCACTAAATCAACTTCTACAAGATTAAATTTTCCATTTTCAGCAATTTTCTTATATTTTGTAATTACTTTTTTTGCACCCTCTTTAAATTCAGAAGAAATTTCCGATTTATTATTTATTCTATCTTTTAAATGATACGCCTCAATAATGCCATCATTTTTTAAATTACCTTCCAAAACAGTCAAATAAAATTTATCAATCTCCCGTTTTTTAATAATATCATTTAAAGCTTTTACAGCCTTAAAATTTTTTCCAAATAAAACTATTCCTCCCGTATTTCTATCAAGTCTGTTACATATAGATGGAGTAAAAACTGAATCCTTAGAAGGCAGATATTCACCTTTTTTATAAAGATAAAAAAGCAGCTGGTCATTTAAAGAATCATTGGTATTGTGAGAATCTTTTTGAACAGAAAGTCCAGCTGGTTTATCACAAATAATAATATTATCATCTTCATAAATAATTGAAAAATCAAAACTTGTACTTTTTATTATTTTGCTTTCCATAAACGAATCAATAGTTTCCTCCGACAGATAAAGTTGAATAGAATCACCTGATTTTAAAATCTCATTTCCTATCGCTTTTCCTTTATTATATTTAATTCTTTTTTTTCTAAGCATTTTATAAATAAATGATTTTCCAGCTTTATTAAAATATTTCATAAGAAACTTATCAAGTCTCTGATTTTCTGTATTGTTATCAATTACAATAACTTTCAAAAACTCACCTCCATAATTTACAGGAAATGCCACATAACACAAAAATTATTTTTATTATCCTCTGAATGGTG
Organism: uncultured Eubacteriaceae bacterium; assembly: GCA_948441255.1. Taxonomy (GTDB): domain Bacteria; phylum Bacillota; class Clostridia; order Lachnospirales; family CAG-274; genus MGBC114079. The sequence goes on from CAOJPS010000035.1 coordinate 14,050, forward strand.
TCCTATATTCAATATACAAAAAACCTGTTTCAAAACTTATTTCACAAGTTTTGAAACAGGCAAAAGCAGCAAACACTAAAAACTAACGCATATTAACCCATTTTAAATAAGCTGTAATAAACATATCAATCTCACCATCCATAATAGACTGAACATTTCCTGTTTCAGCGTTTGTTCTATGGTCTTTAACCAAATTGTAAGGGTGAAAAACATAAGAACGAATCTGACTTCCCCAACCAATATCCTTAACTTCGCCTCTGATATCTTTCATTTCTTCTTCCTGCTCTTGAAGTTTAAGTTCATAAAGCCTTGCTTTCAAAACTTTCATAGCTCTATCCTTATTCTTATGCTGAGATCTTTCATTCTGGCACTGAACTACAGTATTAGTTGGAATGTGAGTAATACGTATAGCAGATGAAGTTTTATTTACGTGCTGACCTCCAGCTCCACTTGCTCTATAAGTATCTATTCTCAAATCATCAGGATTAATATCAAACTCAATAGTATCATCAAGTTCAGGCATAACATCACAAGAAGCAAATGAAGTATGCCGTCTTCCCGAAGAATCAAAAGGAGAGATTCTGACAAGGCGATGAATCCCCTTTTCCGCTTTAATATAGCCAAAAGCGTTTTCTCCGTTAATTTGAATAGTAACCGATTTAACTCCAGCCTCGTCACCTGGAAGATAATCCAATTCCTCAACAGAAAAGTTATGTTTCTCTGCCCATCTTAAATACATTCTTAAAAGCATAGAAACCCAGTCGCAGGCTTCCGTTCCTCCAGCGCCCGAATGCAGAGTAACAATCGCATTATTTTTATCATAAGGTCCTGTCAAAAGTGTAGAGATTCTAAGTTCCTCATAATCCTCAAAAAAAGCAGAAGAAAGCTGTTTAACCTCGTCAATAATACTTTCATCATTTTCTTCATTACCCATTTCAATAAGAGTTATAATATCGTCAAAGTCGCTATTAAGTTTTTCAAACTTCTCAATTTTATCTTTTAGCTGTTTAGTTTTCTGTAAAACAGGCTGTGCCTTTTCCATATCGTCCCAAAACGATGGGTCAGCGGAAATTTCTTCCAGTTCGCTCACTTTTTCAATTGCCCCAGCAATGTCAAAGTGAGTCCCTCATTTCCTGTAAATTTTTAGCATAAGCCTGCATCTGAACCGCAATCTGTTCAAGTTCAATCACAAAATCACTTCCTTAAAAATTATTCATCAATACCGCAGCATTGTTTATATTTCTTGCCGCTTCCGCAAGGACAAGGGTCATTCCTTCCAATCTTGGGTTCTTTACGTTTTTTAGGCGCTTTAACAGACTCATCTTCCCTATTTGTCGTAACAACATTAACAACAGGTTTTCTTTCGGGCGTAGGCGCGGCAATTCTCACATTAAACAATCCTCTTATTGTTTCCGTCTGAATATTAGCGCTAAGCTCCTCAAACATATCATAGCTTATAAATTTATATTCAGTAATAGGGTCACGCTGAGCATAAGCCCTAAGAGAAATACCCTGACGCATTTGGTCCATATCGTCCAAATGGTCCATCCATTTTTGGTCTATAACTTTAAGAAGAACAACTCTTTCAATTTCACGCATTTTTTCTTCTTCAACTTCAGCTTCTTTATTTTTATAAATTTCAACAGCTGTATTATAAATACGCTCAACAAGTTCTTCTTTCTTTAAAGTTTCTTTATCTTCCTCTGTTATTTCAATTTTTGGTATATTAAGCATAGGCATAAGAGTTTCATTAAGTCCAAGGAAATCCCAATTTTCAGGAAATTCACTGTCACCCGCATAAGTAGCGACAGTTCTTTCAATAACATTCTTAAGCATATTCATAATGTTTGAACTTATATCTTCGCCAACAAGAACCTGACGTCTTTCATCATAAATAATTTCTCTTTGTTCATTCATAACTCTATCATATTCAAGAAGACGCTTACGAACGGCAAAGTTATTAGCTTCAACTTTCTTTTGAGCATTTTCAATCGCTTTCGTAAGCATTTTATGTTCAATAGGGTCATCTTCCTCAATACCAAGAGCGTCAATAACGCGCGCGACTCTATCAGAACCAAAAAGACGCATAAGATCATCTTCAAGTGAAATAAAGAAACGTGATTCACCTGGGTCACCCTGACGTCCAGAACGACCTCTAAGCTGATTATCAATACGTCTTGACTCGTGCCGTTCAGTACCAATTATTTTAAGACCGCCTATTTCTTTAACTTCATCGTCAATTTTAATGTCAGTACCACGTC
>CAOJPS010000036.1 GCA_948441255.1 uncultured Eubacteriaceae bacterium
AATAGTAATATCTCTAAATTCAGGAATATTTCTTGAGTTTTTTATTTTTAAGAATTTTCAGAAGTTATCTTTCTTATTATGCGGTGTTTCCTTAATTCAAAATATCAAAACTATTTTAATGTGAGTTCGATGAAAAATTACAGTTTATATGCCAATTTCAAGACATTTTTTCATACTGATAAAAACTATAATTTATTCATTTGCCTTTGTTATATTTTATCAGATTTAATGCTTATGTAAATTTTGAGTATATCAATGTTTTTTATACATTAACATACATTTTTCAAATTTCCCCAAAATGCGGAAAGCGTTTATCGGTTATATACCAATAAACGCTTTCCGGCACTAATGCCTGTTTTAATAAAATTTTATTTTAAAAAGTTTTTCTAAAATCAACGGATTAATTATTAACTGATTTAATTCTATTATCTCCGCCAATAACAGTTTCTTTTTCTACCGCAAAACCCTTGCCGCCTGAAACGGAATCAAGGTCATTATCATCTAATGGCTCAAATTCTATATCAGGATTTTTTTCTTTATCACTCATAGGTCTTTCCTCCTTTCATTATTTATTAACTGATTAGCAATAACAGCCGTTTCTGCTCTTGTCAAATCCTTATTAGGAGAATAACAATTATTGTTATCGCCTTTTATAATTCCATAAGCCGAAATATCATCTACATATTGTTCAGCCCAAGGCGCTATAGTATCAGCGTCAGCAAATAACACAGCCTCGGATTTATCAAATTTTATATCCGCAAACTCAATAAATTTGCTTATTACAACTGCCATTTCCTGTCTTGAAATAACATCGTTTCCTCTGAAAGTATTATCTTCATAACCTACAATAAGATTATTGGAAGCGCCCCATTTAACATATTTACAGTACCATTCATTTCCGTTTATATCGTCAAATAATATGTCATTTTCGATTGTTTCGGTATCAGCAAGACCACTGTTATAGAGTACAGTAAGAAATTCCGCTCTTGTAATACTGTTATTTGGTCTGAAAGTATTATCTTCATAACCCTTTATAATATTTCTGTTGGCAATCGCATTAATAATATCTCTGCCCCAATGATTTGAAATATCAGTAAATGAGTCCTCAGATTTATCAGCCGCTGCTTCTGTCTGTGATTCTGTAACTGCTTCTGTTGTGTTTTCATCAGTATCTCCTTTTTCGGTCACTGTTTCAGAATTTCTTTTGGCAGAACCTCCGCCGTGTGACTTGCTGCTGGTTTCGGTAGTTGTTTCAGAAGTTTCCTTTGAAATAATCTCATCTGGTATAACCTCTTTAATATCAAGAGAGTTTACGGTAACAGGAATTTCCTTAGTCATTGCGACATAACCTTCCTCTGTGTCAAAAAGATTAACAGCGTTTCCGTTTTCATCAAACTTTACAACAGAACCGTCAGGATTATACATAAGTCCGTTTTTATCAACAAAATATTTGTAATCATATTTTATGGCTTTAATAATAAGTTTTGTTGTGCCTGGTTTAAGTCCTGTGATTTTGCCGCTTGACGGGTCAATTTCCGCAATTTCAGGATTTTCTATATTATATTCAAGACTGTAATTTGCCTCCGCTCCGTTTGGAGTTATTTTAACCTTTGGATAGGCACAGTCGGCTTCATTTAATGTAATAGGCTCCGTATCTCCGTTATTTACAATAATATCAGAAATAGCAATATCCTCGTTGCTGAATTTACTTAATGAAATATCGTCTGAATACAAAGTTTCATCAGCGTTTTCAAGGGTTAAATAAATTTCAGCGTTTGTACTTCCGCCCCAAATTCCGCTTATATCAACAAGCTGTTTTAATTCGATACTTTCTCCGGGAACAACCGATTCCACAGGTACACTTAATATTTCTTTGTACTTGCTTTCTGTTCCGTTAAGTACATCTGAAACAGCGTTGCTTTCATTTACACCTATTTTTAATGTCATATCTCCCGTAGGTTTGTTTCCGTTGTTTGTAATAATACCCTCTAAATAAGCACTGTCATTATCTAATCTTTCAATTTCCGAATTGAGTATATTAACTTCCGCCCCAGATTTAAATGTATAGTCATATGTTACGGCGCTTCCAGTTAAATTATCTTCCCATACCTTGATATGGAATTTAATAAATTCTGTACCGCTTGGCATATTGAAAGAAAGCGTTCCCTCCGCTGTACCATCTGTTGAAAGATGTGTATTAACCGTATCTGATGTAAGGTTTGTCTTATTTCCCTTATCATCTTCCATTATAGCGCTGAATGTTACTGTATCGGACGGAAGAACGCCGACATTTTTAACATTTACATAAAGTATCGCGTCATCGCCCTCAGACGGGTGTTCTGGAGAAATATAAACATCTCCTTCGTCTAAATCAAGAGTACTGACAAATTTATAATTATGAATTACAAGTTCGCTCTGCGGAGATTCCTTTTTGCCTCCTTTTCCGTTATCTTCGAGAGTATATCTTCTGAATGCCGCTACAGCGTTCTTAGTATTTTTTGACGAGAAGGTCTGCTCGTTATAATTCATATCTCCGGCTGTCGGTTCATCAATTCTTACCGCTGAACCCCACTTGCCGGAATAAACAGTTTTTTCTCCGTATTCTTCATCATTAATAATCTTCTTTTCATACTGAGGGTCATAAACTCTCATATAAATTGAACGTTTTGCGACATAAGCTGATGTAGACTCAGCGCCGTAAAGGTCATCTTTGTCAATTTTCTTGCTTGAATCGTCAAAGTCGTCTAACTGATTCCAAAGCATATAGACATATCCATCCGGCTCAAGAGATACCGTAAATGTAGACGCTGCGTCCGCTCCCTCTTGAACAGTATACATCTTCAAATCGTTTTTAGGAATTTCATAAACGCCGTCATTATTTTTAACGGTATTGCTTTCTATACTGTTGTCAAAGTCGGTATATACAACATTATTGTTATTGTTCCAATAAAGCCATACTTTATCGTTATATTTTACGGTATGAGGATTGCTGTCATAAACATCATTGTTTGTAATTCTTATAGGTCCTATTGATGAATTATCCTCAAAACTAATTACTACGGCATAAATTTCCATATCCTCCGTTGTGGACGAATCTCCGTCCGTATCAAGAGTATATGTAAGATAAGCTTTTTTGTCATAAGAGTTAACGCTCATTTCATTAATATTAAACTGCTTTTCTGTACCTGAAAGCGTAACAGGCGCAAACCTTTGATTGCCAAGAGTGTGTTTGCCATAATTATTTTCATAATTCAAATATGATGTTTCATTTGTACTATATTTTATCTCATTAAATGAAGAGTCAAGCATTTTATATGCGATAGTGCTGTAAGCGTCGTTTATATAATGATTTAAGTCGTTAATATCATCATACTCAAATTTAACTTTTGTATCATTGTAGTCTGTAACAGCGTAAGCTATTAATATTCTGCCTGTTGCCTCATCATAGGTTATTTTAGGCATATTATTGCTAAAACTGTCATTTGGAGTAAGTTCTTTATTTTCCCCCTTTGTACCGTCCGCTTCAAATACACAGTATTTAAGATTGGTACTGTTGAGATATTCTGTAACATCAGAAAGTTCATTTCCAAACTCTTTGTCAGAATCGCCCCATACAATCATAACTCTATCATTTCCTATTGATGAAGCTGAAAAATCATAAGTGCCGTTATCGTCAATTTTCAGAGGCTCTGTCCAGTTATTTCCGTTATATACGGTATAATATACCGTCTAACAGTCATAATCTGCTCTTGAATCATCATCGCCTAAATAAAATAAAATTTGTTTGCTGCCCCCTAAAGGCAAAATCAACGGTTTAGGATGTTTAAGGGAACCTCTTATTGTCTTTGAATCCGTAATTTTAGCGGCGCTGTTATTTTCATCATCGCTGGAGAGAAGCATTACGGAATCTTCAATTGCATTATCTCCGCTTGCTCTGCTTACTTTGCCCATTTGCCCTCGCATATTATTAACTGAACTGTTAAGTGCCGATAACACGGAAAGATTATTTTTAAAACTCTTATGATTTGATATATCTGTAAAGTCAATCCAAGAATTTGGAGTATAATCTTCTGTATAAAACATACCAAGTTTTATAGACGCGACGGAGAAAGATATAGGGAAATACCGCATAATTAAAAAATAAAAATAATTTTAGCGGAAGTGTGGGTTTTTAAACCCACTTGAAGCGTATTTTTTTGCAAAATTATTTTTATTTCCTCTTTGTGCGGTGTTTCCATAGGAATAATAGCAAGGTCAATATCCACATTGAGCGAAAACTCAACCGTTCCAGCCCCGTCTTTCCAAGGCTGATACGCTATAGCCATATTCATCTGACCGCTTACACCTATAGAAAGCATTCCTCGATAACCCACACCGGCTCCTATCGAAAGAAATGGAAATATACCTATAATGCCGTCTACATAACAATAGCTGTTCATTGTTTCTTTAAACCAGCCGTCAGAGCCTCCTACAGTTATCTTATCCTCATAGTCCTTGGCAGGCATTATTCCGACAAGCCCCTTTACTCCTATTCGTCCCGCAATAGTAGCATATACAGGCACAGGTCCAACAACAAAACCAAAGTCTTTTTTAGCGGCGACCTGTACGCCGAACAATCCATAAAGCTGTTCAAACACATACATAGAATTCCCGTCTTTGTCAACAGCTTTGTGCATACTCATATAAAATCCTATATCAAGGTTAACATCAAGATTCGCTTTTCCGCCTGATGTATAAAACTTACCCTTTGAACTGTCTTTTGCGGCTTCGCTGCCCCATTCTTTTTGAGTCGCGTTTGTGGTTGACGTCCTTGAACCGATAACGCTTGTCATTTTATTGACTCTTTCCGTTATACTTCCTGTTGTAAATGTAGTATCTCCGTTTTTAGCGGCTTCTTTTATTTCCTCTTTCATCATAGCGCCGCTTAATACAGCTATTTCAAATCTTTCCTGTGGATTTTCTGTTGTCAATGTTTCATTGGAATAGCTTCGTGCCGAATTCGGAGTAACATTTGTTGTCATTGTTCCATTAGAACTGTTCTGCACTGGCTGCGGAGTAACATCATACTGACCAAGGCTTAAATCAGGTGAAACACCTCCGATTACGGGAAGAGTCACTCCGCCTAAATTCCGCATATTCGGAAGAGTCATATTTCCGCTTGAAGGCGGCTGATAGAATGTATATCCTGTTTCAACCTCGCCTCTGCCTTTTCCAAAAATATCATAAGCTTCAATCGTCAGCTTTCCTCCGTCTTTTAAATACTCTTTAGCGTTAAAAGACGAATAATACTCATTATTTGACCTCGGTGACATTTCCCATGCCTTTACAAGATTTCCTTTTGAGTTATAGCTTCTTAAAACAACCTTGCTTATGGAATACCCTTCCGTAACATCTATCTTTGAATTTACCGTCCTCGTTTCGTCAGCTATGGTTATTTTGCTTGAAGAACCAGAATTGTTGAAATTAAGATATTCAACCTTATATTTTGAATCCATAAACGGAATTTCAAATATTACATTTGCCGTATTCTTTTTTATAATAGCGTCTTTTACATATTGCTTATCTCCGTTTGAAAAAATAATATTAGTAAATAAGTTATTTATAGCGTTAGGAGCGTAAATAGTAAAATAACCGTTTTCGTCCGTCTGTCCTGCCGCGTAATAAGTATTTCCGTTAATAACCTTTGATTTTGACGGGTCAATATTTCCGGTAGTAACGTCAATTCCCTGCAAAGGCATATAAGTATTAGGATTATTAATATTTACTCCGAAATAGTTTTGCTTCAAAAGAGTATCCCTTGATTTAACAATTCTTCCTTTGATAAGAGCACTATTGTTTAAATTAGAGGATTTCTCAAAATAATAATTTACCTCGGCGTTTTTATCCTTAACCTCAAATGTAAATGTATCGCCCACATGAAGCGCAAGCGCGGACTGCTCATTATCTTTAATATCCTTATTATCCTCATCAGTATATACCCATAAACAGGTATAACCCTCGTCTGTAACGGCGGCTAATGTTACAATATCGCCGACGGAAAGATTTTTAAGCTCAATATTTCTGAACTGTTCAGGATTATCCTCAAACTTTTTCTTTATTTCCTCATTTCTTTTTTTGACAATTTCTTCGTCAATTTTTGCCTTGTAAGAAACAGGAAGCTGATTATCAATATATTGGTCAAACGTCATATTATGTGAATCCACATTCGGAAAATCATCTGCTTTCAGATAATATAAATATAATTCATTAATATTATCTTTGTAATTAAATCTAGGTAAGTGCTTAAAAAGAAAATTCCACTGTCCTTCATTCAGCTCAACAGTTTCTATATTTTCGATGATATAGTCTGACAGCTTTTGATATGTTGAAAACTTCTTGTTGTCAAATATGTAATTTCCTATAATTACATTTCCCTGATAATTAAACAGAATATATCTTGTGTTTCTGTCTAAAGCCATTGTTAATTTAATACTTTTTTTAAGAGAACTTTTAACCTTTTCCGCCTGCTCTTTGGTGACATTATCTCCTGCCGCATGATATCTAAAAAGTTTATTTATCGTATTCTCATCAAGATATTTATACTGTTCTTTTTTATCGTTAACATTATATTTATTTTTTACATATACTCTATATACTTCGGGTATATCATTTTCAAGATAACTTAAATCGCTTTCTGTTTTTTTCAAATAGCTTAAATATATTTGTTTCTTTTCAGTTTCAGAAAGTAAATCGTAATACTCTCTGTTTGTTGAAGGTCTTATTACTGTTGTCTTATTTTCCGCGGATTGATTAGAAACTACAGCCACAATGCCGTGTTTTCCATTTTCGGTATATTCCTCATTTATACCCGTTCCAAGTTTATCCCAAGTTACATTTACTTTATTGTCATCTCTTTGAAACATAGGCTTAATTGTCATACCATCTTTAAGAGGTATAGCGTCGCCGGGTTTATAATCAATGCCGTCCGCATTAATTTTCTGTATATTATAGCCTTGATTCGGTACAGCGTTTACAATAAGCTTATCACCTTTATACCATACGCCGCTTGTAATATTCTGATTATTATATATTGTATCGCCTATTTTTAGCGAACCCATTTTACCGTCATATGGTGCGATATTAATACTGTTTACTTTTTTTGTTCTTTCATATCTTGCCTGAGCGGTAAGAGATGTTTTTGTCTGGTCGCCGTTATAAATATATGTTTTTATAAAATCAGAATCAAAACACTGCCAGTTCCCTGGCTCTACGGTCATGCTCTTTCCGTTTCCCGTAAGAGTCGCTTCTTTAAGAGTACAGCCGTATTTTTTGCCATCCTCGCTTAAGTCGCCGCCTGCCCACATATTCCAGTTTCTGTTAAATGTAGGATTATTAACTGTTGTATTTCCCGGAGAAAATGTTACCTCAGAATTAGGAAGCTTGTCTTTAGCGTTCGTATATGTGTATGCCTTTAAATTATCAGGCACTTTTGTGTTAAAAGCAAAATTTGTAAGGTGTCCCTTTACATCTGTTATATCCAGATTTATTTTATTATCCGTATCCACAAAAGCATTAAATTTATAATACTGACTGGAAGTTCGCATTTTATTATTCGTAAGTTCCTGGGAGGATATACTTCCCTCTGTTTTTGAAAAAGTTTTATATTTTTCCTTTGTAATATTTCCAAATCTTACTGAACTTACCTGTCTTGAATTATATTTTGAAGAACTGACGCCGTGCATTTCCCAATTCCAGGTTATTCTGTCAATACCCGTAAGGTCAACATTACCGTCATACCAAGTATTGCCTTTATGCCAGACATTAACAGACTTATATAAATTTCTATTGCCGACAAGTGTTACCGTATTATCAGCGGCTCTGCTTTCAAGAAGTTTAATAACGGAGTCATTTTCTGATAAATCATCTGATTGCAGACTTATAAGACTTTCGTTGCCGTCATTTGCGTAAGGCTTTATTTCTATTCTTGTTTTGCCGTCTGTTATTTTCGCGTTATCCTCTGTTTCAGCCGTCAAATCAAAATACAAGTTTTCGGAAATACCCATACCTCTTGTGTGCAAGTGAACTGCTATCTTTTTTTCGGTTTCGCCGGGCAAAAACATAATCTCACCCATAACAGGCGTATAATGTTCGTCCGCTTTCGCGGAATCGGCAAGAGTGGAAATTGAAACATTTACAAAATCATTTGTATTTCCTGTTCTTATAAGTTTTGCCATAACACTTTCGCTATCACTGTAAACGGAAATATCTTGTGTTTCAAATTTTATTTCGCCGTATTCGACCTCGTCATTATCCTCAATAAATATATTTGATGATAAACCCTCGCCAAGTTCAGCGCCGTTTGTCGCTCCGTAAAGACTAAGAGAAAATTCTTCCTGAGATTCATAAATTTTGTCATCAATTATCTTTACTTTTATTGTCTTATACGCTTCTCCGTCTTTAAAGTCAAGAGTATAAGAAAGACCTTTAATATTAGCGGTTAATTCGTCAGCCTCATCTACCGCTTTTTGGTTCTTTACCTCAAAGAAATCCGTAAGATTGTCCGAAACTAAAGCGTTATCCATAGTTTTCTTTCCGGTGGCTTCGTCTTTCATTTTATGCAGATATGAAGTATAAGAGCCAAGTCCCTCAGAATATTCAACAGCGGAAGCTGAAACTACTTTATCGCTTGTTTTTTTCTCATTTTCCTCATTATCGGCTTTTTCCGTTATTTCCGACAATTCTGCGTTTATTTTAGCCGCTACTTCAAATAATGTCGCTTCTATTGATTGTGCTATTGTATCTTCTGCTGCTTCGTCTGCTTTTTCTTCTGTTGTTTTGTCAGCCGTTTCATCTACCGAATCATCTGCTGTTTCGGCTGTATTTTCTTCAGGGGTTTCATTATCCGCTTTTTCTTTCATTTCACCGGCAGACTGCTCGTTTTCCTGCTTTTCCTCATTTGTTATGTCGATTTCCCTGGAAACAGTACCGCTGTCAAGCATATCGTCTGTAATAATATCAATAGCTGAATCTGATACGGATTTATCGCTTGTATAAACCATATCCTTATTTTCTTCAATATAGCTTTCAAGAATTGTAAGGTTATCTTCATTTTTTTCAAGCTTATGATATATACCTAACGCTCCTTTTTCCATAAGCACAAAATCCTCATCGTACTTTGCTATCGTTTCAATAGCTTTTAGACTAACCGAAACATCGCCTTGTGTTCCACCTCGTCTTACAACAATAAATTCAAATTCTTCTCCCTCTTTGGTTTTTATAAGAGGTGAAACTACCTCAAACATACCATGAGGATGTTTTGTCGCAAATTCATCGCTTACTCTTAAACCGTCAAGATTTATTTCAGATGTATCCGCAAAAACTATGCTTGGCATTGAAATTACAAATGCCATAACAAAAGCGGCAAATCTCTTTAATTTTCTATTCATTTACTTTCCTCCTTGTTAAGTTCGGCAAACAGTAAATTTATTCCTGTTTACTATACATCTGATTTTTAAACAGATTATAAAACACCCCCTTTTTTGCAATTAACTCATCAAATTTACCCTGTTCAGCAACAACTCCTCCGTCAAGCACAAATATGCTATCACATTCTTTTATGGTGGAAAGCCTGTGAGCGACAATTATCGCCGTTGTATCCATACTGTCAATATATCTTGTAACAGCCGCCTGCGTTATGTTATCAAGAGCGTTTGTTGCTTCGTCAAGCACAAGTAAGGACGGTTTTGAGAGAATTGCTCTCGCAAGCAGTATTCTCTGCTTTTGACCGAGTGATATTGTCAGATTATCATCAGATACAAATGTATATAAACCCATTGGCATTTTCTCAATATCCTCTTTAAGACCAACCATGCGGACCGTTTCAAGAACTTCCTCATATGACGAATCCGGACTTGTAAGAGTGATATTTGAAAAAATATCCATTGGTATGAGTTTCGTAGATTGAAGTACAACTCCCAATTTTTTTCGATAGCTTGATAAATTTATTTCATTCAAATCAGCGTTGTCTATAAAAATTCTGCCTTTTTCCGGTTGTTCAAACCCAAGCAGAAGTCTGATAAGCGTAGACTTTCCGCAGCCGCTTTTGCCTGTTATTCCTATTTTTTGTCCTTTTTTAACAGTAAAACTTATATTTTCAAGAATATAAGCACCGCTGTCAGGATATTTAAAAGAAATGTTTGAAAACTCAATATTTCCGCTGAAACTTTCAATTTCTTTTTTTAAATCTGTTTTTTCAATATCAGCGGTAAAAAAATCACTTAGCTGATTATAAGACGAATTAAAATCCGCATATGCTTTAAATACATTTGATATACCAACAACCGAACCCATAAAAAGTCCATACAGTGACATAAAAGCGATAAAATCAGCTGTCTGCGTTTGGTTTTCAATTCCCGCCTTATAAATAACAAGAGTGAATAACGATATTATCAAATAGTATAAGGCATTATAATATTTTACTAAAAACGGCTTTTTCTGCGATTTAAGACTTTCCGAATAGTAACCGCTCCAACGATTAAACATTTTCGCTCCGGCATTATTAAGCTTGATATTTTCCATTCCTGTGAACATTTCATATACAAATCCGGTCATATCGTTCGTCTTATCAATAAATCTGTTGTTATATCGTTTCATAAGCTTCGTATTTATAATTGTCAGTATAAATACAAATATAAAACTTAAATATACATAACTCATAAATTCTTTTGAGTATATATACATATAAACGGCATATATTACCGAGAGCAGAAACGAAAGCAGAGAGGATATTGTATCGCTGGAAATTATATTTGAAATATCTGATATATTCATAATACCGCTGCTTAGTTTTCCTGCTTTGTTATCTGAAAAGAAAGACGCTCGAAGTTTTAAAAGCCTTGATATAACCGCTCCCTGCAAAGACGTGCTTATACAAATAGGTATATTTGCCGCCGCTGTTTCTTTAAAGATATAAATGACAGCGGAAATAATAATTACACCAAGCAAAAGACACGTCATAGGTAAAATACCTCCGCTTGTTTCCGCCGGAATAAGATTGTTGAATATGTAATACTGAACTTGCGATATAACTGTTGAAAAGAGCATTACCAAAGCCGCCGATAAAATTACGGCGGCATATTCGCATAAACTTACACACCCAAGCATATATTTTATAAAGGCGGCTCTGCTTACTTTTTCCGAATTAAAACCTTTGTAAAAGCATAATGCGGTATCGGAAAAATTTTCAGCTTCTTTATCGGTCATTACAGTCTTTTTGTTATTTTTATAATACTTGCATTTTCCGGAAAACCCTGGCACAACCGCTTTAAACACACCGTCTTTACTGACAAGCAAAGGCAGAGCGCTGTTTCTGTTCCAGCCTTTTTCAAGAGTGATAATTCTGTAATTTATGTCAAACTTGTTTTTTATCTCATCAAGCTGTTTTTCAAATGTATCCGCTTCAACACCACTGTCTATTCCGTAATAATCAAGTATAACCTCAAGTTCGTTTTTATAGCTTTTTTCCTCTGATTTTATAATGTTGGCATAAGCGGAGAGCATATTCTCATCGTGCTTTCGTTTAAGGCTGTCAAGTTCGTTTTCAAGCAATATCATCACTCTCCATTATTTAAAACCTTTAAAACCTTGAGACTTTGCCGCAAACTCCACTTCTTTCCTGAAAGAAAGAAGCAAAGAACTTTTATGCGAAACTACGTTTCGCAGATGTAAAATTTAAGATTTACAGAAAAATTATATTAACCGATAATCTTAAAATCTTTTAAGCAAAACGTAGTTTTGCGTTTTAAAGTTTTCGGTCAAGCCTTTTTCAAAAGGCTTGCAGGGTGTGGGACAGCGTCCCACGGTTTTAGGTCTTACTCTCCATTATCCGTTACAAGTTCATAATAAAATCCTTTTTGCTCCGTAAGGGTTTTATGATTTCCCCGTTCCATTATTTCTCCGTCTTTAAATACAAGTATCTCGTCACAATTTCTTATTGTGCTTAATCTGTGGGCGACTATTATAAGCGTAATGCCAGGAGCCTTTATATTTTCCATAACTGTTTTTTCTGTTTCAGCGTCAAGGGCGCTTGTGGCTTCATCAAGAATAAGTATCTCCGGCTTTCTGACAATGGCTCTCGCTATTTCAAGCCTTTGTCTTTGACCGCCCGAAAAATTTTTGCCGTCCTCGGTTATCCTTTCATAATAAGCGTTTTTTCGTAAAACAATATCGTTGTGTATGCAGACTTTTTTACAGGCAAGAACAACCTCGTCATATGTTATTGACTTGTCCCACATTGTGATATTGTCAAAAACCGTACCGTCATAAAGCTGTACAGACTGACTGACTACAGCAATTTTAGAGTAAAAATAATCTCTTTTAAGTTCATCTTTCCTTGCATTGCCGTAATAAATATGCCCGTTTGTTTCGGTATAAAGTCCTGCAACAAGTTTGGAAACTGTTGATTTTCCGCTGCCGCTGCCGCCGACAAACGCTATGCTTTTTCCTTTTTCAATATTAAAACTAATATTTTTAACAGCATAATCTCCCGAACCGACGTATTTAAAACTTATATTATCTGCCGTAACACTTCCGTCCATTGATTTTACTTGCTTTTCACCGACAGGAAGAAAAATATCCTCATCTTTGTATTTCATTGTATCGTCAGTACGTTCAGCAATATTTTTCAGTCGAAATATTGTCGATATTGAATTTATCAACGAGCCGACAGGACTAAGAAACGCCGAAAGCATACCAAGTACACCTATGGCTGTGCCTACTGAAAAATTTCCCGACAATATTTCATAAACGCCCGTAACAAGAACAGATACCGAAACAAACATATTTATAAAATAAAACAAAGCCGATGAGTAAACATTTATATGGTCTATCTTTTTTTTTGTTTCCATATTAAGCGCTGACGTTCCTGTAAGCCTTGCGAATATAGCGCTTTCACAGGAGCAAGATTTGATTGTTTCAATCATATTTACAGAAGAAGCAAGAAAGCCTTGATACAATCCGCTGTTTTTTTTATGCAAAGCGGAAAAATTATTCATTTTGCCGGAAACGTAAACAGCCGTAAGTATATTAAAAAATATAGCGGCTATACCTATAAATCCAATATAGATGTTAAATACGAAAGCAACGATACAGTATACTGCGATAAGCAAAGCTTGAAATAAAATAGGCGATATATAGCCACATACAAGCTGCGCCGTTTCAAAACTTCCAAGCTGCCTGTTCGCAAGTTCTCCGGATGTTCTCTGACTGAAAAAAGCAATAGGAAGTCTTAATATTTTTTCCATAAAGCCAATACTAAGCCTTATATTTATGCGTCTTTCAATCTCATAACTCATTTTTTCCGAAAGAACATAGGAAAGAAACAGCAAAAAAGTCATTATAAGCATAGATACCGCTAAACTTAAAAATATTCCGTCATTTCCGGTTAAAAGCACATCATCTATATAAATCGAACCTAAAAACGGAAATATCATATTTAGAACAGTAACGCTCACAAATATAAAAGAGAGCAGTATCAGCTTCGGAATAAATGCTTTTATACTGCTTAAAGTAAATCCTTTATATTTTGCGTTTTTTTTGTCAGAAATAAAATCTTCTTTTTTTTCAAAAGAGAGTACAATACCCGTAAAACTTTTATTAAATTTCTCGCTACTCACCTTGATTTTTCCAAGAGCAGGGTCGTTAATATAAAAACAATTTTTGCCATATCCGCAAAGCACGACAAAGTGCACCATATTCCAATGAATCACAACAGGCAACCGAACCTTTTTAATATTTTCCGGATTTGCTTTAAACGCCTTGCAGATAAGTCTGTTTTTTTCGGCGGCATTTTTAATTCCTCTTGCGGTAACCCCGTCCCTCGAAACTTGACAATCAATCCTTAACTGTTCAAGAGTTACGCTTTTTTTGCCGAAATATCTCAAAATCATAGCGAGAGAAGCCGCTCCACATTCAACATTTTCCATCTGAAGAATAAGAGGTACATTAGTCTTTTTTCTCATTGGCTTTCACCTCCAAAAAGCCATTTATAAGGCGGCTGTTCAGAAACAACAATAGACACACTACATACTGTGCCAATCTCAACATCAATTTTACCACTGCTGTCATTTGACCATTTTAAACCGCTTGGACTGTTTTCGTCGGCTAATAGATTTATGCGTACTCCTATATATGTTTCATTGTCCTCAAGCAAGTTAGGAATATTATAAACGTCAAGACCTTTTTGCGCATCTGATTTTGTTATTATTTCATTGCCAATATCAGAAATATATCCGTTTATGTAACCATATTTTTCTCTCGGTGCGTAGTTAGGTGATACCTGAACAGCACTTCCTTTTTCTATGTTGTTTTTACTGCTTGCAGGTAAAAAAGCAAATATCTGTCTTTCATTATTGTCCTCTTGTTTTGCTGCTATTGAAGCTATTATATCTCCTGCCTGAACATAAGAACCGGCGTTTGAAACCGAAAGAATTTCTCCGATACTTTCAGAAACGATAACAGAGCGATTTAAATAATCTTGTCTTAATTTTTCAATAAAATTTTCGTCAGCGCCGCTTTTAACAGCTTCATCTATTTTTTTTAATATTTCCTCATCAGGCATAACCGCAATAACATCGCCAACATCAACATCTTCTCCGATATTTACTGTAATATGAGAAAGTATACCTGTCCTTGATGATATTATTTTTTCAATTCCGTTCGTCGGATAAACAACTCCGTTTATATTTACCGTATTTACGATATTTCCGAAAGCAAACCATATAGTGCTAACCAGCAGTCCAAGGAAAAAAATCAGCGTAAGAAAAGCCGTTGAAAAGGACAATTTTATAACTTGTTTATCTATTGAAAACTGCTCTTTGTAATTTTCCGCAGCTTCCTCCCGGAATAATTTTCCCATCTTTAATCACCCTTATCTTCAGCTTCTTCAGCTATTTCCTCATAATCATCTTTTGTAAACCTCACATAGCTGTATATTTTCGGTTTCAATATACCGTTTTTATAAAACTTATAGCTTTCAAGTTCTCCGATATAGCCTTTTTCATGTAAAACAGAGGCAATTCTTTCAGTATCGCAAGTATCGTTTAAGACAGCCGTGTCTACTATCATTCTAAAAGCGTTATATCCGTGAATTTCCCACGTATCAGAATATTCATCATTCGGAAAAATCTCTGTAGTATCATCGCTTACATAAAAGCTGTCAACCATATATACATTTTCAAAATATTTTCTATTATTTTCAAGTTCATTATTATCGTCAATACTGCTGTCGCTTATCACGCAAAGTTTCGGAATACTTTCTTTAAGTCTGTAAAGCAACCTGAAACCTTCGTTCTTATAAGGTATAAGAATAACTCCGTCAATGCCAAGCAGCTTCCATCTGTTTACAACATTTTCAAAGTCCGCTTCAAGGGTATTAATTCTTACAAAATCATAAACTTTTATATCGCTTTTCTTTTTAAAATCTTTTATTTCTGTTGTGCTTATTTCATCATCACTGTAACATATAGCCCATTTCTTTGCGGATGAATTTAAAGCTATATTTTCCATTATATTTCCTATATCTTTATTGCTGTAATTCAAGGAAAATACTTTGTCATAAAAGCTATCCTCAAACATACTGTCATAAGTCCAGTGAGGACAAATAAGAATTTTTCCCGCCTTATCCGTTTGGTACGCTTGATTTTCACATATTTCCGGTGACGAAGAAGCAATAACAGCCGTTATGTTGCTGTCATTTATAATTTTTGCTGTTATCTTTTCCGCAGATTCATAATTACCTTTATCATCATAAAATTCGCACTTTATTTCAAAACCGCTGTCTTTATATTCCGCACATACGTCCTCATAGGCCCTTTTTATACCTTTTTCAAAACATTCGGAATATGTATTGGGACTTCCCGTTACGGCTATATTTATTGTTTTTTTGTTTGCATCTTTACTTGTGCAGCCTGATAAAAGCAAAATAACCATCAGCAATATTATTTTGTTTTTTGTCATTTAAACATCCCCCATAAATCATCAAACAGTTATCAAGTAAATCTGATACAGGCTTGCGGCAAATAAGACTGTCATCTATATGATTTTTAATTAAAATTTTTTAAATTTGCAGTATAATGGTATAATATATAAAATACAAACGAATAAATAATTATTCGCTAAACATAGCATTTTACGAACCCACTATACTCATTATGAAAATAATAACATTTCCATAAAAAAATCAAGCAAAAGATATTTAAAAATAGGGTAACCGCATAAAAAAATAAAACAAAACACAGCTGAACTGATATAATAAT